>JBJMGN010000339.1:0-4736 GCA_045807885.1 Pyrinomonadaceae bacterium
GCCAAAGGCTGAAGCTAATCCGGCGAAAGGCGGCATTGATTTCGGAAAGGTTTTTGCAATTCGCAAGTTCAGCCCGAATGAGCTCGAAACCGTTGCGCGGATAATTCGGGAAAATGCTAGCGGCGATATTTACGGAGACCAGGACGAGCCATTTTTACAGGGGCAGATCACGATCGTCGACAGGCAAAAGCCAACGGACGCCCGCGTTGCTGCAAATCCGGTGACCTCAATGACGAAGCTTTCCGAGGCCCGGCGAAAACTTGCAAATGATATAAATGCGGTCCCAAGTTTTTCGGATCCCGAGGCGGCAGCATTTGTAAACATACTTTCGCCTTTGATCCAGCCAAGCATTATTTATGATGCAGCCGCCACCGAAAGCGCGCGAAAAAGCGTTGCGGAAACTGTCGATCCAATAACCGTCACACTCAAGCGCGGCCAGAAGATCACCGAGCAGGGCGAACCGATAACAATCGCGGCGATTTCGCAGATTGCGGCGATTCGTGATTATAGCGGCAGCAGCCGCTTACTTAACCGCTTTATTGGCCTTCTTATTTTCATTACTGCTCTCTATTGGACCGCGTGGAAATTTGTGGAACATCGCGGTATTGTACCGCGGCTCGCATTAACCGCAGAGAAGACGTTTGCATTATTCGGTTTTATCGTTGTTATCCAAACTGTCTTGATCGCAGTGTTCTTTCGGCTCGCTCAATTTACCGCGATGCAAAATTTGAATCCGCCGGTAAATGATCCTGCCTTGTGGTCGATGGCCGTGCCGTTTGCTTTTGGAGCGCTTGCTGTGACATTGCTCGCAGATCGCAGAACGGCACTTTTTACAGGGATCTTCACAGGAATATTGGCCGGATTTATTGCACCTCGCAGCCTTGAATTTGCGGTGGTTGCGATCATCGTTTCGGCGGTGGCCGTATACGGCATCGGCGGTTATCGAACTAGACAAACCGTAACATTCGCCGGAAGTCTTGTCGGTTTAACGAGCGCGGGTTTAGGTGTTGCACTCATCGCTTATACCCAACAGCCGATCATTTTGAATATGATCCTGCTTGCGGTCGGAGCTGGCGTCTTAGGAGGAATCATCACTGCGGCCGCAACGGCGATGTTCCTTCCATTGTGCGAATCGCTGTTTGGTATATTGACGGATGTAAAGCTGCTTGAACTTTCCAATGCAGACCTGCCGATACTCGGCCAGTTAGCAATGCGGGCACCTGGCACAAACCAGCATTCGCATGCCGTTGGCCAACTCGCTGAAGAAGCCTGTCGCGTCGTTGGGGGAAATGCCTTGCTTTCGCGTATCGGAGCGCTTTATCACGACATAGGAAAGACAGCGGCTCCGGAGCATTTTGTTGAGAACCAACTTTCGAAAAACCCTCACGATAAACTAAAGCCGGTCCAAAGTGCGAAGATTATCATCGCTCATGTAACGTACGGGATGAAGCTCGCCAAAGAAATGGGACTTCCACAGCGAATAATTGACTTTATACCGCAACATCACGGCACACGCACACTCCATTTCTTCTTAAGAAAAGCACAGGAGGAAGCGCGCGAATCAGACGACATTTCGGAAAATGACTTTCGGTACCCGGGCCCTAAACCACAATTTCGCGAAGCCGCTATCATGATGATCGCGGACTCCTGCGAAGCCGCAGCCCGCTCATTGGCTGAACCGACGCCGGAAAATATACGCTTTATAGTCACGAAGATAATCGACGCTATTATCGCTGACGACCAACTGGATGAGTGTGATCTTACCTTGCGGGAGTTAACGCAGGTTCGTGAGTCTATGATCCGGTCGCTCATTGCGATATATCATTCTAGGATCGATTATCCTGGCTATATACCGCCCAAGACGGGCGAGTTCCGCATTACACCCGACCTGGATAGCGAAGAACGTGGAATGAAATACACGAACCCAGCTGATATTCCTATTAGCAAAGGTGGCGAGATCGAAGATGAAGCGTTAGGAAAGCCGAAGAGGCCCGACAAGAGCCAGGCGAAAGCGGCTGAATGACCGCTATTTTCAAGATTTCTCCAATGTGATCTTTAGGCGGGATTGATTAGCTCTTTCAGTTCTTTCCCCGGCTTAAAATACGCGACCCGTTTAGCAGGAATATCGACCGCGGCGCCTGTCTTTGGATTGCGTCCCTTTCTGGAATTTCGTTCCCTCACGCGGAATGAACCGAAGCCGCGGAGCTCGATCTTTTCACCGTTGTTCAGGGAATCGACAATGCTGTCAAAAACGATCTCGACAAGCTGCTCGGCATCCTTTTTTGTCATTTCCGCTTCGCTTGCAACTCGCTCGACCAGGTCCGCTTTTGTCATCACTTTTTCCTCTCAGTCTTTGGCAATAGTCTTTTTAGATTGCCGCTTTAAGCCGACGTTTGTTCCGCCTCTGCTTTGGCCTCTGGCTCAGATGCCTCTTCGTTTGTTGGGGCGTCGGCCGTAGACACCGCTTCAGCAGTCTCTTCGGTTGCAGGAGGTACGATCGTTTCAGTATTAGGTTCAGAAGCATCGGCCGCCTCAGGTGCTGCCGATGCTTCTTCGTTTGAATTACTTTCTGCGATAGGTTCAGTTGCCGCTGGCGATTCTTCTGAAACAGCTTCCTCTTCCGGGGCCTCAGAAGCAGCCGCGGCTTCGCGTGCGGTCGCTTCCTCATAATCCTTCCGAGCCTGTTCTTTCTTCAGCCTCTTGGCCTCATCTTTTTCTTCCTTTGTAAGTTCGGGTTTTGCTTCGGTTTCGCCCTCACCTTTCATCAAATTCGCGAGTTCACCAAGGCTCGCCATTCCGCTTTTCGCTTCAGACGAGAATTGACGGGTATCAACGACAGGTTCGTCGGTCTTGCCGACAGCGCGGTATGACAGTCCGATCTTTTGATCCGCATTTTCGATCCGCAATATCTTGAAATCAAGTTCCTGCCCAAGCTGAACTACATCTTCGGGACGCTCGACACGTTCATCCGAAAGTTCGGAGATGTGGCAAAGCCCTTCGAGACCCTCACCAAGCTCAACAAACACACCAAAACTGGTGAAACGAGTTACTTTTCCGCGAACGACATCGCCAGGGCGGTGAGTTGCTACGAAGCCTTCCCACGCACTGGGCGTCAGGTCCTTCATCGAAAGCGACAATCGTTGTCCGCCTGCATCGATGTTCGTGACGATCGCGTCGATCTCCTGGTCCTTCTTCAAAAGTTCCTTTGGATGCTTTAGCTTTTTCGCCCACGTGATGTCCGAAACATGAACCAAACCATCGATTCCGTCTTCGATCTCAACAAACGCACCGAAATCCGTAAGATTGCGGACCTTTCCGTGAACTTTGGTGCCAACCGGATAACGAGCCGCGATAGTATGCCACGGATTTTCCTGCAGTTGTTTAAGACCAAGGCTGATTCGCTTTTCTACTGTGTCGACGCCTAATACCTGCACTTCGACCTCGTCACCTCGGTTAAACATGCGTTTCGGGCTGACCGCCCGCTTCGACCAGGAAATCTCGGAAACATGTACGAGACCTTCAACACCCGGCTCAAGCTCGACAAAAACTCCGTAGTCTGCCACCGTCGAAACCCTGCCCTTTACGCGCGAGTTGACAGGGTACATCTCGATCACGGTTGACCATGGGTCAGGCAAAAGCTGCTTGTAGCCAAGTGAGATCTTTTCTTTTTCACGGTCAAGCTTCAGCACTTTGACCTGAACGTGATCGCCGCTCTTGAACGCGTCCGAAGGGTTCTGGATCCGTCCCCAGGACATATCGGTAACGTGAAGCAGGCCATCGATGCCGCCGATGTCAACGAACGCGCCGTATTCCGTCAGGTTCTTGATCGTGCCATCGACGATATAACCAACATCGATACCGGAAAGCGTTTTTGCCTTTTCTTCATTAAGCGCTACGTCAGTGATCACCTTGCGCGAAAGAACGATATTGTTTCGCTTTCGGCTGAATTTGATGATCTTTGCTTCGATATCCTGGCCAATGTACGAATCGAGGCTGCGAACCGGACGCGAATCGATCTGAGAACCGGGCATGAAAGCTTCAATCCCGTTGATATCAACGCGAAGCCCGCCCTTCGTTTTGTCGACGATCCTGCCAATGACCGGAACATCGTTTTTATAGGCTTCTTCAAGGTCGTTCCAGACCTTTCGGCCTACGGCGTCGACCCGTGAAAGGATTGGCGGGGCATCGCCCCCGGTGATATTTTTGATGACGACCTCAACCTCGTCACCAACCTTGATCACGCCTTCAACACCTTCAGGAAATTCCTCTGATGGAATAACGCCTTCACTTTTATAGCCAAAATCGACCAAAACGCCGCGGTCTGAGACCCCGACGACCTTGCCCGAAACGAGCTCACCCGAATGAAAAACCGTCTGATCCTGTTCGAATTGCTCGAGGATCGCACCGAAATCGAATTCGCCCGAAGCTCTGTTTTCTTCGGGGGCTTCCACCGCAGCCTGGACCGGTTCTGAAACGGCTGCGTTTGTTTTCTGTTCTTGTTCTGGGGCTGAAGATTCGCCGGTATTCGTTTCTTCAACTCCGTTGGTTACTTCTGTTGTCATTTACCTTGTCTTTTCTTCCTGTTGTATTTGATCGCTTTCGATAGCGTGCATATTAGGAGCGAAATTTGGGCTCAAATACCTAAAAAAGTCGTCCGAATAATCTGTTTGTTGCCGTCGGAACCAAAAATGTTTGTCGAAAGATCGGCGCCCGCCTGCCGGTGGAAGCCAGAGAGA
>JBJMGN010000340.1:0-4113 GCA_045807885.1 Pyrinomonadaceae bacterium
TAAGTTCCCTAGACGACAGACAAGAAGCGGGGGGGGTGATAGGTTTGTTTCATCACAAAGAGGAAAAATGAATACAAATGAAAGGTTCGATAAAGCGAATGCCCAGGCCGTGGGCAAGGTTATAACGAAGCTGGTAAGGGAATTTCAGAATGAGGTTTCGGTGGAGTTTTCCGACGGCACCCGCCTGCACATCGACGGTGAGAATCCCTGGATGGAAATGTTGATGATAAATCCGCTTGTGCCGGTGGTCGTCCCCTGACCCCTGGAATTCAAACACAATTGGACCACGCCTTAAAGTCAATTTTAGCAACACTGACACATCAGGAAGAGAGAACCATCAGGGCATCCAAAGCGGATGGTCTCGGGTGACGTTACCTAGGGTTGCATTCGCTTCGCTCATTTAACCCCCGGCTTTATATTGTTGTCGCCGTTGGCGACCTAAATCCCTCGTCACTTTTCACCACTATCATGCCCTATAGCGGAATCCACTTCCCTGTTTTCAAACGGTGCGGACCCCAGAAGAATTCCTGATCTTGTCCACGGCCGGATAATCTTATTGCGAGGAGCGAGCCATAACCCGAGGTAGTTTTCGGGTCGATCCACCATCCGGCGCTTGGGTCCCAGATCTTGATGGTGCCTTCGGCGAGTGAGACTGCGCAGCCTTCATGATAGATACGGCTTTCGTCTATCCATGCGGTGATCGCCGAATCCTTTTCCCAGTTCGAACGCCACTGCGACCCGGCATCGCTTGAAAATTCCTGAACGAACTGCGCCCGCAGGCATTTGATTCCGCGGTTCGCAAATACTTCGTAGGCGAGAGCTGCGTGGATGCCGCAATCGAGCTTCTTCTTTTTCAGAACATCGCACCAGTGGACCGGATAAACGCCAGGGCCCCAGTCGAAACGCTGCCTTAGCCAACGCGGGCCAGAGTAAAGGCTGCTGCCGTTCAATGCGGACAGGTCAATATTCAGAAGCCATTCGCGCGCAAACTCGCAGCATGTTTTGCCGTGATGCGAGATCTGTGAAGGTTCCCATTTTTCCCACGGCGAATAGACTACCGATTCGCTGGCGTGACCGTTGCCATTGCCATTGCCGTTGTAAAGCGCGAGATCCGCTGCTGTTTCACCTCTAGCCGCATCCAAATACATAACTCATACTCCTGTCGTAAGCACCCGCATCACAAAAAACAAATATGTCTCCCTCGCTTGCCGTTTCCGGAACATGTACGTCCGCCGCGACGATGTCGTGCTCCATGCACAAGCGGCCCAGCAAGAGAGCGTTGCCGCGTCCCAAAGATCGCCATTCACCACCCGTATCGCGCACCGCGATACGATGCGGATAAAAGAAATACATCGGCAATTCGGCGATCGAGCCGTCCATCACGACCTCGCACGAATCGTTCATATATCGCCTGATCTCCAGCACAGACATCGCCAACGCCATCGTCGGCTGCGCCAGAGCTTTACCCGGTTCAAAGATCACCTCTTTCACGCCGGATAGATATTCCGGAATGAGGCCGACCATTTGCTGATATTCGTGCCCGTTGTTTTGTTGAATGTCTTCCGGAAACCAGCCGCCGCCGACATCGAGGCATTCCACCACGCGTCCCGATAACGCTTCAATCGAGCCGCACCATTGAAGCATTGACCGGAACAAATGCTGCCACTGGCCCAGCCCCACGTTGCTGCTGGCCATGTGGAAATGAATTCCCAGCGAAACCGATCGAGGGAGTTTCTTAATTCCGGTAACCAGTTGTTCAAAGAGATCGGGCGAATCGATCGGGATTCCGAATCTCGAAACGATGTTTGGGGTGCGAAGACGCAGCCCGGCGATCTCGGTTTGAAGGCCGCCTGAATCGAGCTCGTCTGCGACACGTTCGAGTTCCTGGACCGAGTCGCAAAAGATCGCATGAAACTTTCCGTCGGGCAGTTCTGTACGTCGCCACCATTTCGCCGGTCCGTTCAAAACGATCTGATCGGGACGAAAGCCGGCGTCGATCGCTTTTCGAACTTCCAGCGAACTGATCGCCTCAGCTAAAAAACCTGATCCGTGAGCGAGCCGCAGAAGGCGTTCGTCCGGATTTGTTTTTATGCTGTACGCGTTCTTAATGTCGAAATTAAACTTGCCACCGTTAACGAACCGTTTCGCGCTTTGAAACGTCTCGACCGCCGTGCGTTCCAGGAACAAGTTCGCAGGAGTTTCAATGTTTTTCAGGTCAAGCCTTTCGAGGTCTTCACGATAGGACTCGGGCAATTCGTTTTGAAAGTCTGAGACTACGTTTGCAGAACCGTTGGTCTGCGCTTCCGGCTCTTTCTCGTCACGCCGCCGCTGTGCAAATTCGATCAAGCCGGACGGATGCTTCATCGAGTGTCCTATCCCGCCGCCGAACGGCTCAGGCAAGGGAGCGAGCGGAAAGTCGGAGCGAACGGGAACCTCTATGACGACGCGTGTGAACTCGGTTGTGTTCGAAGCAGTCTTCACCGAAGGTTCGCCGATCGCCGCTTCGACAAGCCGCGCAGGAAGATTGTAGCCGGCAATCGTAGAGCCATGCACCCATGCCGGAAAACGCGGATTCCATTCGAGCAGCCATAACTCATCGGCCAGATCTCTGACCATTTCCAATTCCGCGCCGCCTGTCCAGTGCAGATAACGTACTACTTTTCTAAGGATAGGAACGATGTCCGGGTCCACGGGAAGAATGTCGCCGGCCCAGGTCTTTCCGATCTCTGTAAGGTCGCGTTTGCGCATGTGCACACATTCCAGAAGCTCACCGCGAAACGCGCTCAGCATTATCGATTCTTCATATCCTGTGACGTGCGTTTGAAGAAACAATTTTTCGGTGGCCCATGCCTTTGACAGGACGCGCCGCCAATGTTGGACGTCCGCCCAGGATGGTGTTCGTACGGCTTCATAATACGGACCCTTGAGCCAGACCTTCCAATTATGCTTGCGGCAGAAAGCATGCAGTTCCCAATCTGAAAGCTCGGTCGATACGAATTCCGGTATCTGAACCGGCAGCCCTTCGTGTCCCGAAATTGCGGGCTTCGACACTCGTTCCTGAGCCGTAGTACACGGCGTCAAAAGGCGCGGATGTCCATTTGGAAAGATCTCCCCGAGCCATGCGATCTCAAGATCAATACTCGATATCCAAACTGCTCCATCATCGAGCCGCGTTTCGATCTCTCGCGCATGCATATCCAGATCGAGCTCGGTCCAGGGACGCTGAAGCCAGATCTCGTCGAAATCATTCCAATGGATCCCCGAACAGCGATTCGAATATTCAACACCGACCAAGCGTGCACCGGGGAATCCGAGCCGTAGAGAGCGGGCAACGCCCACACCCGGCTGCGGATTGGTTCCGGAATACAGCCCACTTACATAGATCGTTGGTTCAGAGCTCATTTACTTTTCCTGTCGCGCTTCGAAGCTTGCCCAGTATGAGGGCGTCGAAGCTTTGTTTATCTCCGGTATAGGAATTTGTTCCTTTAACTTGTCTTCAAATATGCCGTCGACTCGCAAGCTGAACGAGAGCTTTTCGGTCGCGTCGCTTCCATGAAATTGATTTACAGTGTCGAACCAGGCGCTGTATCCGGACACTGCTTTCTTCTCGCCCGTAACCGGGTTCAACATGTAGAACGGTTTTTCCAGATTGGTTCGAAACCAGATAAAGTCGTGCAGCACTTCTGTTTCAGTGTGATCGCGATGAGCCGGAACAGCTCGCGGAGCGTCGTCATACATGATCAGGATCCGACCGGTTGCTTTGAACGGCAGCGTTTCGATGAAGTCGCTCACGAGAGAAAATTCGTTCGCTGCCTCGCTTGGGTGCCACAGTTCGGAACGGTCGAGATCGAAATAATTATCGGGCTCCGAAGATTCGGAAAGGTAGATCATTCTCGACCCGGGGCGGCCTGCCTTGTCTTCTTCCAGCGTATATGGACCCGTATAAAATTTCGGATCGTCGTGTTCGGTTAAACGCCGCTTTATTTTGTTTCGAATATAGCCGTCAAGGGAGCGCAAGCGTTCGATGTCGATAAACTCATCCATCGACTTATAGCTCGGATAGCTTACCCGTGGATCAACTTCGGCAAAGTGCATCTCTGTTCCTGATTCCGA
>JBJMGN010000341.1:0-6131 GCA_045807885.1 Pyrinomonadaceae bacterium
GCAGAACTGCCGAGTGAGATCGCCGCTTCGATTCTTCCGCCGAAGATCGATCAACAGACGAACGGCCATGCATCGAGTCAGCAGGATTTGATTCCTGCCGATCTGAACGAGGTCGAGAAACGCATTTGGCCGCTTTTGCCAGCCGACGATTCGATACACATTGACGTGCTTCTCGAAACAAGCGGCCTCTCGTTCGGCGACCTTAATTCGGCACTCGTCGCGCTCGATATCCGAGATCTGATCCGCGTGCTTCCCGGCAAAAATTACGCACGTCGAATTTAGTAAACCGACATGCAATTTGAGCGTGTGAATTATCCCTTCAAATAAGGTGAAATTGTGAACCATCTAGTTCAAATTACTCGTTATCCAAGATCGGAATACAACGATCTGATAAGTGAAATGAACACGGCTCACAGGTCGCGGCTGTTAAAAGAACAGATGCCGCTTGCCGATACGTCGCCTTATCGCAATACGAGTGTATCTGCACGGTCAAGAGAAAAGCCGCCGGAATGTGTTACCTGTGGGGTCTGTTGTTCGTTACCTTTGATAGTTACCGTGCCGCGTGGTGATGAGAAAAGGCTAAAGGAATATTGGGATATCACGGTTGACGAGGTCGTTGTCGAACGCGTGATCGGACGGGACCTTCAGACAGGACGGTGTATCAACCTGGAGGGAACGCTTGGTGAAAGTATCGGCTGCAGAATCTACGAGGACCGGCCAAATATTTGCCGCGCATTCGACGCCGGCAGCGACCGGTGTCTTGAATACCGGCGAATGTACGGCATCGACCCGCAATTGACCGCAAGCGAATTAGCACGCGACCTTGCGATGCTCCCGCGAGCCAAAGGCAGCTGCATCACCGACGCCGAGATCGACCTGAACACGATACGAACTTCGATGCACATGGCTAAGGACGGTTCCGGAGAAATGATTTTCGAGTCGACAAAAGTGATGAAAGTAACCGTCGGGTTCGATCGGGGCGAATCCGAGCCGATCGAGCTATTTCAGTTTGAAGCAGGAAAGGATGAATGGTTCGAAAGTGAATTTTTAGGACTCACCTTGGATGAAGCTCGACAAATGATCGCCGCGCGAGCTTCGGAAAAAACCGAGCCGCAAGGTTAGGGCTTGACAGCTTTTCTATACATAAATCTCCGTTCATCCTAGGTCCTCATAATTGCATCTAACATTTACGGGCAATTGACACGGGTATTAATTCGGTGTTAGAAGTCAGAACGTCAGGGCGTGAATATGCTCTGACATATTTTTTTCACGATGGCAAAAAATCTGTTAATAGTTGAAAGCCCTGCAAAAGCAAAGACCATTGAAAAAATTCTCGGGAGAGATTTTCAGGTGAATAGTTGCTATGGCCATATCCGCGACCTAGAAAAAGCCGGCATGGGTATCGACGTCGAAAATCATTTCCAACCGCGTTACATAGTCCCTGAAGAAAAGAAAAAGGTCGTTCGTGAACTGAAGTCACTGGCAAAGGATTCGGATGAAGTATGGCTCGCTACCGACGAAGACCGCGAGGGAGAGGCCATAAGCTGGCATCTGTGTGAAGTTCTGGGTCTCGATCCGGCAACTACCAAACGGATCGTGTTCCATGAGATCACTAAACCTGCTATCGAAGCTGCCGTAACCAACCCGCGCACGGTGAATATGGACCTCGTAATGGCGCAGCAAGCGCGCCGGGTCCTGGATCGCATCGTTGGATTCGAATTAAGCCCGGTGCTGTGGCGCAAGATAAGTACGAGCAACAAAAACTTAAGCGCGGGCCGTGTGCAGAGTGTCGCCGTCCGCCTGATCGCGGAACGCGAACGCGAGATCAACGCCTTTCAACCGTTGAGTCACTTCAAGATCGAAGGGTTATTTATTGCCGATGATATAACCGGGAAAGCCGTGACTTTTAAGGCGGAAGGAAAAAAACAGAGTGGCGCCGCTGACGCTGAAGCATTTCTAAAGGGATGTATCGGCGCCTATTATCGAGTCACCGACGTTCGCGTTAAGCCCGGCAAACGCTCACCGGCCCCGCCCTTTACGACCTCTACCCTGCAGCAGGAAGCATCAAGAAAACTGGGTTACGGCGTGGGGAAAACCATGCTCATCGCCCAAAAGCTTTATGAGAACGGCCTTATCACCTATATGAGGACCGATAGCGTTAGCCTGAGTGAAACTGCATTGAGGGACATAACAAAAACCGTAAGCGATCTTTACGGCGATAAATATCATCAAGCACGCAAGTTCAAGAATAAAAACGAATCTGCACAGGAAGCTCACGAAGCTATCCGCCCGACCTCCGCGAAAGCCGCGACGATCGGGGAAGAGGAATGGCAAAAGCTATATGAGCTGATCTGGAAGAGAACGATCGCGTCGCAGATGGCCGATGCGGAGCTGGAAAAGACCACGGTAAATATCGAGATATCCACGAATAAAGAAGAACTGACCGCGACGGGAGAGGTGTTGAAATTCGATGGATTCCTCAAAGTTTATCGAGAAGACAAGGACGAGGACGAAGCAGAAGAATCATCGGAAGGAATGCTGCCGCCGATGGCGGTGGGGCAGTCCCTTACGCTGTCCGAGCTCAGGGCCACCGAACGGTTCAGCCGTCCGCAGCCGAGATATACCGAAGCTTCACTCGTAAAGAAATTAGAAGAACTCGGTATTGGCCGCCCGTCCACCTACGCACCGACAATTTCAACGATCCAGAAAAGAGAATACGTAGAAAAAAGAGATAAAGAAGGAAGTCCGAGGGCCTATAGAGTATTGGTATTAAAGGATGATCTCATCAGTAATAGAGAAGAATCGGAAAATACCGGCGCCGAAAAAGCAAAGCTCTTCCCTACCGACCTCGGGCTGGTCGTCACAGATTTTTTGAAACAATACTTTGACGACATCATGGATTACGGCTTCACTGCCAAAATCGAGGAAGAGTTCGATGAGGTGGCCAAGGGCAGGCTGAAGTGGAACGAAATGATCGAAGAGTTTTACGGCCCCTTCAAGAAAGATGTTGCCGATACCATCGAAAACGCTGAGCGGGTAAAGGGCGAAAGAGTACTTGGCACCGATCCCGAAAGCGGCAAACCTGTCGTCGCCCGCATGGCTCGTTACGGCCCGATCATCCAGATCGGAAGCGTCGATGAGGAGGAGAAGCCGAGGTTCGCGAAAGTTCCGCCAGGACAGAGCATTGAAACCATAACCTTTGAAGAAGCGCTAACTCTTTTCAAATTGCAGGACGCAATGGGAAGTTATGAGGGTAAAGAATTGTCCGTGAACATGGGCCGCTTTGGGCCTTACGTAAAGTGGGGCGACGAATTTGTGTCCATACCCCGCGGCACCGACCTTGGAACCGTGGATGTGGAAAAAGCGATCGAATTTATTAAGGCTAAGCAGGTGGCGGACGCTCCCGTCGGTGAATACGACAATAAACCGATCACAAAGGGAACGGGACGTTTCGGGCCTTTCATAAAGTGGGACGGAATGTTTATCAACGTCCCGAGGCGGTATGATTTCGAGAATCTGACCCAAGCGGACATGAACGAACTTATCGAAGCAAAGGTCAGCAAAGAAGCAAACCGTTACATACACCGTTGGGACGATGAGAAGATATCGGTGGAGAATGCCCGCTGGGGCCCCGTCATCAAATTCGGAAAAAAGATAATTCCAATTCCAAGGAAGGCCGATGGCACGCGTCCCACGGCCGATGAGGCTGCCGCCCTAACTCTGGAACAGGTAAAGAAACTTGTTGAGGCTGAAGTGCCTGATGCATTTACAAAGAGGACCAGGCGTCCGGCCAAAAAGCCTTCTGCCACGAGAATGGGCAGATGATGATCATGCGATCGATGCGTATTCTGGCACAAGATCGGACAAGGAAACGTGCCCGAAGCGCAGTTCACTGGTCCTGTTGGAAAAGACGACCAAAAAGGACGGCATGTTCCGGTATTGCAAAAATGAAGATTGTGATTATAGAATGGCAGTCGGTAACGCCGAATTAACGTCAGCTGAAATGGAAAAAGCCTCTCCTACGGCATAGGTGTCTGTTTAATGAATGAAAATATCGAGTTTCTTCAGGCGTTTTTGAAGAATCCGACAAAAGTAGGATCAATAACGCCGAGCTCGCCGGAGCTTGCCTTGAAGATGCTCGAAGGCATCGAGCCGACGACCGAGAATATCGTGATCGAACTCGGCGTGGGTACTGGCGCGATAACAAAATTCGTCCAGGACATCGTCCCGGACGATCGCTCGTATCTGGGGATCGAGCTCGACGCCGACCTTGTAAAACTGCTCCGCCGAAACTTCCAGGAAATGAATATCGTCTGCGGAAACGCGATGGAAATGCAGGCGATACATCAGCGATCCGGTTTGGGAAAGGTTGGTTATATTGTTTGCTGCCTCCCGTTCGTATCGCTTCCCGCCGAGGTGCGAAACGGCGTCCTCGAAGAGGTCGACAAGTTTATGCAGCATGGCTGCGAGTTCCGCACTCTTCAATACGCCCACGGATATTACCTTCCTTCAGCCATTAAATTCCGCGAACTGATGCGGAACCGTTATGGAAAAGAGAAGAAAAGCAACCTTGTCGTCAAAAACGTCCCTCCCGGATACACCTTGACATGGACCACAAAACAATAGCTTGAAACTACTTCATATATTTGGTCCTAAATTGGGTAGGTAAAAAACTTATTGACATCCCCGTTTTAACTCGCTAGAGTTTTTCTGTTCGGTATTCACCCGTCGGAATCCCTTCTTCTACCCTCAATCAATAAATTGATTAGCGATTTACTGGTGAATATCGAAAGCAACAATAATTTCCGAAGGGTAGATGTTCAACATTTTCAAGGAGTCTAGAATGGGTATTAAGAATATTTTAAGTATTATTGCGCTCGCTGGCTTTATTGTGCTTACCGGTTTAACCACAATGGCACAGGACATTCGCAGAGTAGAGTTTTACGGCGGATATCAATTTCATAACATTTCCACCGGACTTGGTGATGTCAACGATAAGATCGGAGAGGACATCTTCGATAATCGAATTACCGCACATGGATTTAACGCTTCGATCACCGGCAACCTCACCAAAATGATCGGTATAAAATTCGATTATGCGACGACCGGTCGGGCATTGCTGCCGGACTTTAGCGACGAGACCGATCTGAAACTGCGAGTTAATCAATATCTCGGCGGAGTCCAGATCAAGAACAATGAGGTCGATGGCCCAAGATTCAAGCCTTTCGCTCATATCCTTGCCGGCGTAGCCAATGAGAGGATCCGCTGCACGCAGGGTTGCGATTTAAAAATAGCAACACCTACCGGTGAAGGCGGCACATCCACATCCAGCTTCAGCGAAAGCACCAGCAGCTTTGCGATGGTGTTTGGCGGAGGCCTGGACGTCAGAGTTCATCCGCGTATCGACATTCGCGTTATTCAGTTGGATTACAACCCGATCTTTTACGGTGGGAACGACAACTTAGATCTCGAGGGCAGAACTCAGAACAATTTCCGGATCGGATTTGGGATCGTGATCCATTAATTCACCTTAGATTCCCTTTGAATGGCCGGGCTTTCAGTCCGGCTTTTTTCGTTTCGACGGGCCGCCTAAAGCATTTGGAATATTTGTGATATAAAAATACGTTCGAATAATTCGACCTAATTCAATTTTCTGGAGAATTACACTATGTTTCGTCGCAAGTTCGCAGGCGTGCTGTTGATTTACGTTCTGCTGCTCCCCGCTTTCTCATTCGGTCAGGCCGCCCCTAAGCTGTTCGAAGTTTCGAAAGAGACCTTTGACAAAATAAAAGAGGAAGGCACAACACGCTCGCAGGTCATGCAAACCCTTGGTTATATGTCGGATGTCATCGGGCCAAGGCTTACCGCTTCGCCGGGTATGAAACGCGCTAATGACTGGACACGAGAGACGATGGCAAAATGGGGTCTGCAAAACGCACATCTCGAAGCCTGGGGACCATTCGGCCGCGGATGGACATTAAAGAAATTTTACGCAATGGTAGACGGCCCGACGGCCTTTCCGCTTATCGCCTACCCCAAGGCATGGTCGCCGGGAACGGATACGCTAATAGAGACCGCGCCGCAGGTAGTCGATAAAAAGAAAGGAAAAGCGGTTGTAGCTACGCCGGCGA
>JBJMGN010000342.1:0-3045 GCA_045807885.1 Pyrinomonadaceae bacterium
GCGTAAGCCGCCACAAAAGCGGTGTTCTCAGGTGTCATAAAATGACCGCCATTGTCGATTGTGGGCGCCGTTAATAGCTTGACCTTATGTCCCAGCTTAAGGTCACTGACGAACGTATCCCTAAGAGTTCCGGTTGCCGAGAGGACGTACCCGTCGAATGGGATCGGTGTGCTGCCTGCAAGGTCGCGTATTTCCGTGACCTTCCCTTTCCGAACGACCACCTCGATACCCGTACTATCGGTGAGTGTCGTGCTCCCGAAGTCGCGCGTAAAGCGCACCACCTCATTCGCTTTGCGTTCGCGATTGAGGCCGCTTAAAACCATCAATATCCTCTTCGATGAGATCCGCTCGTCAACATGTACCGGCGCTAAATAGACCTCCGTACGGTCAGGCAGATTTGAGATAAGCATCGCGCTGCGATCGTTGGCGCTCTCGCTAAGCACGACACCGTCGATCTTCAAAATGCCAGCAGGGTCGCCGGCGAAAATACTGGAATCCAAGCGGAAAAAACCCGAGTTGATAGCTGCAACCGCTCCATGTCGCATCGCGATCGAAGAGGTCTTCTCAAGGCCAATAACGGAATCCATTGCGTGATGAACATCGAGACGGACCTTTGTGAGATCGAGTCGAAGAAGGTTCATATTTACCTTCAAACCGCTGATCTCGCGGGTGACCTCGGCGTATTCGACACCGTCGTGAACGGATTTGAAATCCTGGGAATAGGTTTGAAACGTGGAGAGCCAGAGGTATAAAGACAGGACGAGAAAAAGCTGCAAATACTTTCTTGCGATCCAGCGAAATTCAAATTGGGGGTTTTCCATATCAACTGTTATCTGATGCTCGATTTCTCGTCCCTGGTGGTCACCAGCCAAACGACAAAAACTATGCCGAGTATAATGTCTAGTAATCCTGAAAACGCGGTAGTAGCAGGCACCGTTCCCGCTGCCGCATACCCGATAAGCAGCCCGGAGAACGAGAGTTTCCCGATCGCACCGATCGCAATGAAGATTCGATCCCTGCGCTCGGTGATCGCCATGTAGAGGTAGCAGCAGCCGAATGCGAATATCCAGATCGATATTATCCAAAGATAAAAAGGATGGGGTTCGGGGAGCGTGAATTGCGATCGCAGGCTCGCAAACGGCGGCATGAAGATCAGCGCTCCAAGAAAATTAACCGGGCCGGTAACGAAGAGAGCGTAACGCATCCATTTCTCAAGCGGTTCTTTCGTCATAGGAGCGCTTATTCGCGAACGCCTGGCGGCCAATTTCCCTTCCAATCGAAGAACTCTGTGCCGCGGAAGCGTTTTTTGTAATCGTAGAAGGATTCGCCCTGGTAGGCGTAGCCCTGGTAATAGAATTCTTTTTCCTCGGCGATCGCGTACTCGATCTCTTTCAGCATCGTAAAGATGCCGAGTCGGCGTTCCGAGTGAGCGGGTTCGAAGATCGCGTACACACCGGAGCAGGAACGTCCGCCGACATCGAAGTAGGAAACCGCGATCAGATCATCGCCCTCGAAAACCCTGATCTGCTTCGTTTCGCACGGCGAAGCATCCGCGGTTGCCGAAAGAAATTCGTAGATCGAATCCGGCGTGTTATGCGCAAAACGCTGTTTATGGCGGTGGAAAAGTTCCTCAGCTGCAGCGTCGACCTGCAGCGGCTCGACCCTGACGGTGAGATCGGCATTTTCGCGTAGGACGCGGCGCTGGCTTTTTGAAATTAAGAATTCGGAAAGCCGAACCCGAAGCGGTGTGACGAGCCGTATATCCTCGCCGACGAAGCCGAGGTTGTACCGAAAGAAATGCGTCCCGAAATGCCGCCAGCCCTTTTCCAGCAGCGTATCCAGTTGCGAGTGTGTGACGCGTGCCGCTTCAAACTCTTCGTGAATGAATTCGAAATCGGCGTCGAGGTGCATCGCGGGGCTACCAGTTTACTTTTCCTTCCTTCGACGTGTCGATCTCAGCGAGGTTGACGCCTTCGTCGTAGAAAAAGATCTTCATGTTGTCGAAAAGGAACTGATGCGAATCGGGGTTCGAAACGTCGAGGCCGAAATGGTTGATCAGCTGCATCTGCTTTTTCTGCCATTCTGCCCAGCAATCTTTGCACATCTCTTCACCGATCTTTTGCCCGAGCTCGGTCGGGACCGGGGCGTAGCCGATCGGCTCGTTTTTCGCGCCGCATCGGGCGCATTTGAATTTATCGCCACCAAATAATGCCATGACTTAATTTTAGCATTTAGCCACAGAGACCACAGAGTTCACAGAAGAGGATCTGAAAATCATTGGAATCGCTAAATTTCTCTATGAAATCTGGGCGTTGTGTGGCTAACCCGCTTTTGCGATGACGGCGAGGACTTCGTCGTCTTTTGGCCGAAACAGGCTAACGGCCTGGACCTTGTGATAAGCGATCTTGCCTTCCTTATCTATTACGACAACGCCGCGGGCCGAGCGGCCGGGCAGCCAGGATTTCATATCGTAGGCTGCTGAAACCTTTCCATTGGGATCGGAAAGCAATCGCAGCGGCAATTGATGCTTCTCGGCAAATCCTTCGTGGGATTCCACCGTGTCAGTTGAAATACCGACAACTTCGGCTCCAGTAGCCTGATATTCCGACCAATGGTCGCGAACCGAGCATAACTGGGCCGTGCAGACCGGAGTGTTATCGCCGGGGTAAAAAAGCAGCACGATTGTATGTCCTTTGTAATTACTCAGCGTCCAATCGTTTCCGTCGCCGTCTTTCAACGTGAAATCTGGGGCGGATTCGCCTGTTTTCATATAAGCGCTCTCCTAATCGATTCTTTCAAGACACTGTTCGTGCCAAATTCCGGGAACATCTTTAAGTACGTATAGAACGTCGCCACCGTGATAAAAGCCCACGTCTGCCACCTCGGCTTCGATTCCAGCGAACTCCAGTTGAAAAGGTTCCAATGGATGATGATATTTCCAACTCTTCATAAATTGTTCTAAAGCCGGACGTTCAGTAATTCGAACCAGAGTGCCTATTGGAAAATCTTCGGAGTAAAGCGCCATTTTATTTGCACGTTCCGGCT
>JBJMGN010000343.1:0-12991 GCA_045807885.1 Pyrinomonadaceae bacterium
CCGAGACGGACAAAAACAACTGGGCCCCGCGCATCGGATTCGCGTGGGCTCCGAATTGGGACAACACGGTGGGACACTTGCTTTTCGGCGAACAGGGCGAAAGCTCGATCCGGGCAAATTGGGCAAGATCATTTTTCCCAAATTTCTCGAATTTTGCGTCGATCAATTTGCCACCGACCTTATCGGCAGAACTCAATGGTACAGACCTGGGCCCGGCCACAAGTTATGTACAGAGTGGAGGGTTAAGTCCCGTTTTTGTACCGGATCTAGACCCGGCGTTTCTGCGAGCTAACGCGGGATCATTTATCGTCCCACAGATCGTGCCCTACGCCGACTCTTTCGCAGTTTCTTATCAGCGACAGATCGGCAAGGAAATGGGGATGGAGATTCGCTACCTAAGAACCCGTGCGAAACAACTTCCGGTTCAGATTCAGCTGAATACTCGTCCAGTTGTGGATGCTGCGATGGTTATTCCGACCTTTACAACGACGCCGACAGCAACTGAACTCAATGGTTTGCCGTCTATCGGAACGATCGTCGCGAATAATCCGATATTATCCCCCTCTGTAGAAGGTGAACCGTGTCATGATGCCGGCTTTCCGCGAGGCAATTTTCTGGCACCTCGTCAGCTAGAGCTTCAAGGTTTCTGTGGCGTCTTGAGTGGTTTTCCTGCTGTCGGAGAATCGCACTACAACGGTATTGCCTTTAGCTTAAACCGCAGATTTACACGAAACATAGGATTTACGGCAGCTTATACTTTTAGCAAAACGACGGATAACTCTACGAACGAGCTAAACAGCAGCGCGATCAATCCTCGACGTCCATCCGATTCTGGCGAGTTCTTTGAAGGCGGGATCAACATTGAAAACGAATGGGGTCTTTCCGCACTCGATGTTCCGCATCGTTTCGTAACTTCGTTCGCAATCGACCTACCGTGGTTCAACAACAGCAGCAATGCGTTTCTTAAGGCTCTACTCGGTGGATTTTCGATCAACGGCATCTTCCAGATACAGTCTGGCCAGCCTATTACTCCCCAGGCCGGGCGTGACGCGAACCGGAATGGTGATGCGGCCGGTGACCGGGCGATCTTCAATCCGAATGGCGATCCTTCGATCGGCAGCGGCATTTACGGAGTGAATTCTGCCGGCGTGCGAATCGTTGACGAGGACGGAGCGGATGTTCTGAATTCCCCCAACACCGTGGCGTGGGTCGCAATCAACCCGAATGCAGGATACATCTCGACGGGACTTTTTGCCCGTGAGCTTGCAAACGGTGGTGAAGGATTGGCTCGGCGTAATTCAATAAGGACTAACGGATTCAACCGGACGGAATTGGTAGTGTTGAAAAATACGCGTTTCGGAAAGGACGGCCGCTTCAACTTCCAAATCGGCGCTGAAATTTTCGATCTCTTCAACCAGCGACCCAGATCGGTTAACGGGCACGTTTCGGGGACCGTTAGTGGGTTCGATCCGACAACTCAAGCATTTGCTTTACCGGGCAACGCCAATTTCCTTGATTACGGCGTCGGTGCTTACGCGGGCAGAAGCGTAAGAATGAGGGCGAAGTTCATTTTCTAAACAGAATTGAATCAGCTCTTTCTTTGCGGTGCCGCTGTTTTCGGACAGCGGCCCGCTCAATTCGTATTTAGAGGTAATAGTGATTATGGGAAAACTCAGAAGCATTATTGCCAGATTGCTCATCAGCGGGCGTTTTAGTCACAGCTTATGTATCTTCGCCAACGGTAATTCATCGATGTTAAAAATCCGAACATGTTCCTGGCGTTCGGCGTAAGGAGTGCAGACGCTGTTAAACTATTAAAAAGTTACGGATTGAAATTAGGAAACCCGAACGAACCCGGTTTATCTGATCGAAGTTTGATTGTGGTTATTAGTTCCGAGCTGATCGTTTAGTAAATAACGAATCGAATGCTGTCCTAAATTCCCGTTCAGCGGTGTTTATTTATTTGGATAATCGTATTTCGATGTGAACGCCCGTTATTAAAAGGCGGATGATAACTCGAAAGGTTTATCCAAATCATTCAAAACATACGTTCACGGGAGGGTGCGACAGCAACAAATCTCTATTTGGATGCATCGTAATGAATTACCTTGAAAACGGATAGTACGAACATACTCGAATTGCCGGTGCGCGAAGCTATCTCCTATGTGTTCGACGACTTTCGCCTTGATGTAAAACGACAGGAGCTGCAAAAGAACGGCCAACCTGTACCGCTTACTCACAAGGCCTACCAAGTCTTGCTCATTCTGGTTCAAAATTCGGAACAAACAGTCGAGAAAGAGTACATTTACAACCAGTTGTGGGGTGACAGCTTCGTCGAAGACGCGAACCTTACACAGCATATTTACGTCCTGCGGAAAACGTTGGGCCAATCGCCGGCAGGCGAATCTTATATTGAAACAGTTGCGCGGACCGGCTACAGATTTTTAGCCAACGTTAAAGCAATTTACCCGTCACCGGTCACCGAGGCAGTTTTTAAGCCGAAGAATGGAGCCGAGCCAGCGCTGAATTTGAATACGCGTTCCTTCTCTGAACCGCATTTGAGATTAGCTGAACGGCGTTCGGCAGAGGCGCAGACCGAGGAAGACGAGATCGCTGCGGCTCAACCTGTGCCCAAGGCAACATTCAGCAACCGGCGGTTAATACTTATCGCCCTGACGGCGATCCTAGCCGCGATTGTTTTTGCCTTGGCGTATTACTTACTTCCTAAAATGTACAGTGGCCCACCGCCGCCCGTTCGTTCGGTTGCCGTTCTTCCATTCAAGCCGATTGGTGATGAAACGAAGAATGACAAACTCGGGCTGGGAATGGCGGATGCCATCATTACGAACCTCAGCAAGCTTCGGCAAATACCTGTTCGTCCAACGAGTGCCGTCATCGCATACACCGACAAACCGGAACCGGATTCGGTCAAGGCCGGTACCGAGCTTGGGGTGGACACGGTTCTCGAAGGCACGGTCCAACGAGAGAATGACCGGGTTCGCGTCGGCGTCCAGCTCATCGAAGTTGCAACGAGTAAAACGATCTGGGCGGAAAATTTCGACGAGTCATCCACTAACATTTTTGCCGTGCAGGATTCGATCTCGCAAAAGGTCGTCCGCTCGCTTGCTGCCAACCTTACGCAACAGGAGAAACCGGCCGGCGGCGGTAACACGACAAATCTCGAGGCGATGAAGGCATACCAATGGGGTGTGTATCTCCACAGCACACGAACGAAAGATAATCTTTTCAAAGCGGAAGAGTATTTTCAGGAAGCAATCAAAAACGATCCGCAGTTTGCCAAGGCCTACGCGATGCTCGCCGATACCTATAATATGCAGCGTTATTATGGGTTTGCGGAACCCCGTGATACACGGGCTAAAGGGTTGGACGCCGCCACTCGTGCGTTGGAACTCGACTCGTCAACGCCGGAGGCCTACGTCGCGATGGCCAATCTGCAGTTCACCAGCCGAGAAGGCGTTCCTGGCGCAAAGCGAATGCTCGAAAAGGCGATGGAGTTGTCTCCATTCAATTCCACAGCGCATTTACGATATGCGTGGGTCATCATGAATGACGACCCGAGGGGTGCCATCGAACACATGAGGTTGGCTCAGGAATACGACCCGCTTTCGCCGATCACTAACGGTGCATATTGCAATGTCCTCTCGTTCGAGCGCCGTTTCAAGGAAGCGATTCATTTCTGCGAGAAAGCAAATGAGCTAAATCCCGAGTCCGGCAATTCCTCTATAATGCTCTCCGATATGTACATGCTTGACGGTCGTACCGAGGATGCGATCAAACTCGCTCAGCGGCGTCTTCAACAAACCTCGGGAAGCGACAATCTCATCACGCAAGGTTCCCTTGCTCTCTATCTGATACGCGCCGGCCGTAGAGCCGAAGCGGAACCGATAATCGCGAAACTGGAGAACGAGGCCGCCAACGTTGCGGAGCTGTTGAATGATCTAACCGTTTTAAATTACGAGCTCGGCAATCGCGAGAAAGGCTTTAAGTTCTTCAAACGTGCCTACGAGCTACAGATGCTCCCAGTAGGGATGATCCGCAGTTATCCTGTGTGGGACAAGGTGAGGGCCGATCCTGAGGTCCTTGCGATCCTTAACGATAACTCGCCGAGATCTCGGCCATCTTCCAATTCAAACAGTTCGTCTCCCGTTCGGTAACTTACCAGCCAGCCGACAGGTTGCGCCGGAATCTCAGAAATTCATTCATGACGGGCCAGGGAGGCTTTGCGGACGCTGCAAAGCCTTTTGTTTCACAGAATTAGCGAATTTCGCCGGGCGTCAGTTTGAACTTGACAATGATACACTCAAGTATTATCATCTCGTTATGCTCAAAGAAATCTTATTTATCAATTGAGCGGCAATAATTTGGTTTACGGAGAAAAATAATGAGCAAAATCATAGGTATCGACCTCGGTACGACAAATTCGGTGGTTGCGGTGATGGAAGGCGGCGAACCGGTCGTGATCACCAATTCCGAAGGCGGGAGGACCACGCCTTCAGTCGTGGCGTTCGCTAAGGATGGCAACCGGCTTGTCGGGCAGGTCGCAAAACGCCAGTCGGTGACGAACCCGGAGAACACGCTGTTTTCGATCAAGCGGTTTATGGGCCGAAAGTTCGACGAGGTCCAGGACGAGATCAAACAGGTTCCATACAAGGTCGAAAAGGCGTCGAACGGCGACGTGCGGATCACTGCGGAAGGTAAGCAATACAGCCCGCCCGAAATCGCAGCAATGGTGTTGCAGAAGTTGAAACAGTCGGCTGAAGACTATCTCGGAGCTAAGGTTGATAAGGCTGTGATTACGGTTCCGGCGTATTTCAATGACGCGCAACGTCAAGCAACAAAAGACGCGGGTAAGATCGCGGGCTTAGACGTGCAGCGGATCGTGAATGAGCCGACCGCAGCAGCTTTGGCCTATGGCCTTGATAAGAAGAAAGACGAAACTATCGCCGTGTTCGACTTCGGCGGTGGAACCTTCGATATCTCGATCCTTGAGGTCGGCGAGGGCGTCGTTGAAGTTAAGTCCACAAACGGCGACACCCACCTCGGTGGTGACGATATTGACGAGGAATTGATTCAATGGATCATCGACGAATTCAAGAAGGACCAGGGCATTGATCTTCACAACGACAAGATGGCCTTGCAGCGTTTGAAGGAAGCAGGAGAAAAGGCGAAGGTCGAGCTTTCGCACGCAATGGAAACGGAGATCAACCTTCCGTTCATTACGGCCGACGCTTCCGGTCCGAAGCATTTGGTGATGAAGCTTACGCGGGCAAAATTCGAGCAGCTCGCCGAGCCGATTCTGAAAAAGCTAATGCCGCCGGTCGAGCAGGCGATCAAAGACGCCGGATTGTCGCCGAAGGATATCGAAGAAATCGTTCTAGTCGGCGGTTCCACGCGAATCCCGAAGGTCCAGGAGATGGTCAAGAATTTCTTTGGCAAAGAACCGAACAAATCGGTTAATCCGGACGAAGTCGTAGCTCTTGGCGCAGCAGTCCAAGCAGGAGTACTTGGGGGAGAAAAAACGGACATTCTGCTTTTGGACGTTACACCGCTCTCTCTCGGTATTGAGACGCTTGGCGGGGTGGCAACGCCGATGATCACCAAGAATACGACGATCCCGACACGAAAGAGTGAGATATTTTCGACTGCGTCTGACAATCAAACGTCGGTTGAAGTGCATGTTCTGCAGGGCGAACGACCCATGGCTTCGGACAATAAGACCCTTGGTAAGTTTCACCTTGTCGGAATCCCGCCGGCACCCAGGGGCGTGCCGCAGGTCGAAGTCACGTTTGACATCGACGCGAATGGTATCGTGAATGTTTCGGCAAAAGACGTCGGCACGGGTCGCGAACAGAAGATCACTATCACTGCATCCTCCGGTCTTTCTAAAGAAGAGATCGACAAGATGATGAAGGACGCCGAGGCGCACGCAGGCGAGGATGAAAAGAAAAAGGCGGCGATCGAGGCGCGTAACCGCTTAGACGGGTTAGTCTACAGCGTCGAGAAATCGTTCGGCGAAAACAAGGAAAAACTTGATTCGGGTGCGGCAACCGACATCGAATCCGCGATCGCAGAGGCTAAGACGGCACTTGCAGGAGAAGATGTCGACGCAATGAATAATTCGTTTGAAAGACTGCAGACCGCTTCCCATAAATTGGCTGAAGTGCTTTATAGCCAGACAGGGGCAGCAGCGGGTGGCGAGGCTCCGGCTGACGAACAGGCAGCTTCAGCTTCGGCTGGTGCTGACGGAGATGGTGGAGCAGCAAGCGACGACAATGTTATCGACGCCGAATACGTCGATGTTGAAGACGAGAAAAAATAAGCAGTAGGCAGTGAGCGGTATGCAGTGGACCGACCGTTCACTGCTGCCGCTCTTTTTTTGTCGGTCAGAACTTTGAACGGTGAGCGGTCGCTAAGCTAAACTTCTCACGACACGCCGCTTACTGCTGACATTTCAAATGGCGAAAAAGGACTACTACCAGATTTTAGGCATCAAAAAAGATGCCAAAGCGGACGAAATTAAAAAGTCGTACCGTCGTTTGGCGCGCAAGTATCATCCTGACGTCAATCCGAACGATAAGGCATCAGAGGACAAGTTTAAGGATGTCCAGGAGGCCTACGATGTTCTTTCAGATGAAAAAAAGCGAAAGGTCTTCGACAAGTTTGGATACTACAACGACAACCTCGATCCGGATTCCCCGTTTTCTTCTGGAGCAGGAGCTGGCGCCGGGGCGGGCGGTTTTGATTTTTCGGGATTTCAGTGGGATACAGGCTCGGAAGGTTCTTCGCCTGGCGGTTCTAGCTTTCGCGATATTTTTTCCGACCTTTTCGGCGGTGGCGGTGGAGCTGGGCCTCGGGCGGCGCCCGAACCTCCGAGGGCGATGCCAAAACGCGGCCGCGACATCGAGATACCTTTGGCAATGAGCTTTGAGGAAGCGTTCACCGGACTTACGACAAATATCACCGTTAACCGGAGCGAACAATGTTCGCGATGCCAAGGTGCGGGAGACACGGGCGGCCCGGTCGTTCAATGTACGACATGCAAAGGAACGGGCCAGGTCATGCGTTCCGGCGGGCGTTTACAATTTTCCCAGGAATGTCCGGATTGCGGCGGCACGGGCCGTCGGCGAACTCCCTGTTCGCTTTGCAACGGCAAAGGAGTAACCCCGAAGACAGAGCAGGTGAAGATAAAGATCCCTGCGGGTGTAGATACCGGATCGCGTGTTCGCGTACCTAAGAAGGGTCACGGCGGTCGGCTAGGGGCTGAGCCCGGTGACCTATTTATCGTTACGAATGTCGGCAAACATCCGTTCTTCATGCGAAAAGGCGACAATATTTATGTAACGGTTCCGATTAGCGTTTCGGAAGCTGCGCTTGGGACGAAGATCGAGGTTCCGACAGTCGAGGGGAAAGCACAATTGAAGATCCCTCCTGGAACTGAAAGCGGTCAAAAGTTTCGACTTCGCGAACGAGGGTTTCCTTCTTTGAGAAATCCCAGCCTCCGCGGCGATCAATTTATTGAGGTTAAGATCATTCTGCCGCGAGTTATTTCGGAGGAAACAAAAGAACTGTTGAGGCAGTTTGAAAAACTAAATCCCGAAAATCCGAGAAAGGCAATGGGGTTAGAATGAAGAAACGGGTTAAAACTTATACGATCAGTGCGGTTGCGGAGCTTTATGATATCCATCCGCAAACGCTGCGTTTGTATGAGCGTGAAGGACTGTTGAAGCCGTCGCGATCGGTCGGCAACACCCGCCTATACGAAGACAGCGACCTCGAACGATTAGAGATCATTCTCTCACTGACCCGAGACCTTGGCGTCAATCTTGCCGGCGTCGAGATCATCCTTAATATGCGCGAGAAGATGGACGCGATGCAGCGCGAATTCGAGCGATTTTTCGATTATATCCGAAACCACGCCGGCGACCTCGCCCGCACCGGCGGCTCAAATCCAGGCGACGCACTTGTTCCGGTTTCGCGGGTCCGTAGAACTCAATTCGAGGAAATAATCGTCGATGACGAATAAGTAAAAGACCCGGCCTGCCAAACTTTACAATCCATTTTTGATAAGCCACAATATCCCGATTCTACCTCTTCCGTTCTAATAAAATTTAGGAGTGTTTTAAAGATGATCTCGCCTGGAAGATTTGCGTCAATTTTCTTTGTGCCTTGCTTCGCCTTCGTTTTGTGCCTGAACGCGCAGGACCTTGATGATGTTACGATCAGCGGCCGCATCACCGATTCAAACAAGCTCCCGATCGTCGGAGCCATGATCAAAGTTACGAATCAGTCGTCTGGCCAGGAACGCACTGTCATGACGAACGAAGATGGTCGTTATCGTATCGTCGACCTGCCTCCAGGTCCGTACAAGGTGAATGCGTCGGCAAAAGGGTTCGGTGCAAAAGAACGAATTGACATCAGTACTATCGCAGCGCAGAATCTGCAATTCGATTTCTCACTCGCACCCGCGGACGTCCAGGCGGCTGCGACCGTCACGGTAAACGACAATGATGGCCCGCTCGTCGATACCACAAAAACGATCGTGGGCGGAACGATAACTGAACGCGAGATCGAAGAATTACCCAATAACAGCAGAAACGCACTTGATCTGGTGCTTACATTAGGAGGCACTTCGGAAGAAGCTCTTTCGACCAAGGACCTTGCGGAAGACCGAGCCACGAATCCGAGAAGTACGCCTTTGGAGCAAGGTAATTTTTCGCTTTCGGGTGGGGCGGCGTACTCAAACAACATTACTATCGACGGTTTGGATAATAATGACGACCGCGGAGCTCGCGACCGATTTCAACCGTCGCTTGAAGCGATCTCCGAGGTTCAAGTAATTCGAAATCAGTTCTCGTCAGAATATGGCAGGGCATCCGGTGGCCGTGTAAATATACGCACACGCAGTGGGACAAATACGTTACGCGGCAGGGCGTATATGTTCTTTAGGGACGATAATTTAAACGCGAATTCTTGGTACAACAACCAACGAAAATACACACCTATTCCGCCGCTCGTTCCGCCGGATACGAATCCGCTTTTTAACAGATTGCCGTTTACCGAATACATTCCGGGTTTTACGCTTGGCGGCCCGATCGTTCTGCCAAGGATTTACGACGGGCATAACAGAACTTTTTTCTTTGTTGCTTACGAGCACGACCGATACGAGGACACGACGCTGATCGATACCTGGATCCCGGTGGTTCCAAATCCGCATTTTACGCTTCCGGCCCCGACTGGTTCAGCGCAGTTTTGCGATACGAACGGCGGGCCGCCGGCGCCTTGTGCCGCGGGCGTTGGCGCCGTCTCTGCTTATAATTTTTTGTTGGATACCCCGAACGTTTCAAACATTTGGACGGCACGTGTAGATCATCGACTATTTACTAACAATGAGATCACGTTCGGCTGGCAGCTGGGCCGCAAGAAAAATCAGCGAACAGGCAGCGGCTCTGTCACCCGTATTGAAGATGCCTTGCAGGCCAAGGACATTGATACAGATGCTTTTAACATAACGGATAATCATGTTTTTGGCTCGAGTTTAGTTAACCAGGCGAAGTTTCAGTGGTCGGTATTCGAACCCGGATATATCACGGCAACGCCGTTCGATCCAGTCGTGTTAGTAGGATATAGAAACCCGACAACTAATGGTCTGCAAACTTTAATCGCAGGCAATTCCACGTCTAGTACCAATCAAAATTTCTCCGATAATCGAAAAGAGACGCGAAATCAGTTCGTGGATTCGCTTACTTATATCAGGGGAAATCACACGTTCAAATTCGGAGCGGATGTTCAGCATGTAAACTCCGAAGCTATCTCCTTGGCGGACGCCACAGGAACATACAATTTTTCGAGCGTCTTTACTTATTCGAATAATACCGTTACTCGTTATCGGCAAAATTTCGGTACGGCTTCTGACGTGACGAACACTTATTGGGGAGCATTCTTTAATGATGAGTTTCGTCTTCGCCCGAACCTGACGATGAGTTACGGACTCAGATATGAACGCGAAACCGCTGTTACTGACAACGACAATTTTGGCCCTCGCATCGGGATCGCATGGGATCCTTTTAATAAGGGTAAAGGCGTCATTAGGGTTGGTGCGGGTATTTTCTATAATCGCGTTCTGCTTCGCACTGTTGGAGATTTTATTCAAAACAGCCTCGGCGGGCAGCAATCGTTCGACTCAAATAGTATTCCGACTTCAGGAACGATCAATAATCGGACTAACGTGCTTGCGTCGATCAGCCAGGATTTTCCAAATGGTTACGCGGACATGGCGTCACTTCAAGCAGCGATCATGCGAGCGACCTGCGGAACGGTCAGCTGCAATCCCAACACGGGATTTCTGGAGGCACTCGGGAACGGATCAAATCCGTTACGAACCGTTGACCCTGATCTAAAGATCCCGGAAAGCTATCAGTTTAATATCGGCTTCGAACGTGAGATCGGAAAGGGATTCATATTCGAAGCAAATTACACATTTAACAAATCCGTTCACCTATGGCGTGAATACAACCCCAACGCTGCGGTCGCCCCAGCAGGATACGCCGATTTGACGGCGTGGCTGCTAGCTAACTCTTACACATTTACAAATTCAAATAACACCGTCCGAACTTATCGTTTTTGGATGGGTCCGACGACTGATACTGTCGGTCTCGCAACAAATATTTCGAACCCTGCGGCTCCGACTGGAACGTGCGGCAATAACGTAAATGTCACCTGTTGGGTCAACCTAAACACCGTAAACGGTTCTACGACTGCTCCAAGCACAGCTGCAAATAGCGTAGGTGTCAATTCCATAGGAAGTCCGGTTGGTGTTTCAATCGAGGCGGTGCGACCGCTTCGGCCGGATCCGGATTTTGACGAGCGAGAAAGAGTATCTTCGATCGGAAATGCCGATTACCATGGACTTGTACTCGAAATACGCCGTTCTTACAGGAGTATCGGCTATGGTTTCGGGGTTTCGATGCGCGGGGTTTATACGCTTTCCCGAATGCGGGATGACGGACTGAATAATACGACTAATGCCGAGGTCAATGGTAATTTCGGGCGCGAGTGGGCAAGAGCAACGCAGGACAGACGACATCGGTTTGCATTTACGGCTACTTTCGACACGCCCAACTGGTTCGGAAAGCTCCGGTTTTCACCGCTTTTCCGGTACGGAAGTTCAGCACCGTTTAGTCTCGGGTTAGGCGTGGATAGAAACCTCGACGACGTAAGCACCGACAGAGTACTGTTCAGCGGTGATTTGGATGACATACGTTGGAGGCAGCCCGGGACGCCTTTTCCAACAGAGCTGACAAGTCAATTTTCATTGTTGCCGATCGGTGCAAAGGGCATTGGAAATATTCCCAGAAATGCCGGGCATGGCCCAAGTATGTATTTATTCGACATGACGGTCAGTCGCGAGTGGAAATTTACTGAGCGGTACCGCTTGCGCCCGGCGATCGAATTTGGAAATATTCTTAACGCTTCCGCGTTTAGTTACGGCTCAGAGTTTATCGACTTTTTCGGAAATCCGACCGCGCTTCAGCAGGCCAACTTCCTGGTTCCTTCAAGAACCTATCGGGCGAGAGACATCAAACTCGGCATTCGGTTCGACTTCTGATCATAGATCTCGACCAAAGTACGGTGGCCGCTCGAATGGGCGGCCTTTTTTGTATTTCAAACCTGCAAAAATCGGGCGATTTAAGTTGAGAAAAGGGACTTTTAAGTTCAAAAATGCTCTGTTTATCTCCAAAAAAGCAGATTTTAAATGGCTTTTCAACGGCTACTTGAGACTCAAATGTGACAAATAGTTGATGACGAGCAGTGCCGTTTTGTGTTAATTTTAAAGTGTTGAACATGTTTGTTCACGTCCGCTATTATGAACGCCCTCCTTGAAAAGCCCGCCGTTCCGATGTCAGAGGTTTCGATAGAGTCGGTGATGCTCGATGCCGATCTGTTCGTTAAGTATCGGTCGCCTGAAAAAGCATTTAATTTGCTTCGCGAATCGCTCGAACGCTCGCCTCGCTCCATCGACCTCAGAGAAAAGCTTCGCGATATCTGCATCAAGCAAAAAAATCTGAATGAGGCCGCCAAACAATGCCTTGCTCTGGTCACCTTATACATAGGCCGCGAAGACTTTGACCTCGCCTACGACCGACTGCAAGAGGCAAAGCTTCTCGACCCCAGAATTTCGGTCGCGCCCGGTCTCGAAGCGATACGGCGAGCACGCCGGCCCGAATTCGCGAACAACCGCGACCGCTCGCCGCAAAAGGTCCGTACAGACGTAACCCTTGCGGGCAATATAGGTTACGTCAGCATCTTTGATGCTGTGCAGGTTGTCGAAAATGCGAAAATGACCGGCCTGCTGGTTTTAAAATCCGACATGCATCTCGCAAATGTTGCCTTCAACGATGGCAAGATCGTTGATGCCGAGTGCAACGGCCGAAACGGCACCGTCGCTTTTCGAGAGATCATTGAGTTGAACAGCGGAACGTTTGAATTCACTACCGCGGAAAACGAATTTCCTGTGGTCATAAATGTCTCGAGCAACACGAACTTCCTTCTGGACGTTCTTACCGGCCTCGACAATGAACGCGCCGAACAACAGGGACTGCGAAATGTCGGCGGCGAGCTGAATTAGCTTATCAAAAACATTTGACTTCAAGCGGCTCATAACCCCAAAATATAGTGCTGCCTCCTCTTTCCAGCACTATACAATGTTTAAGCTTCAACGGCTCGAGATCACGGGCTTCAAATCTTTCGCAGATTATACCGAGATAGTATTTACTGGTAACGGCATCACCGCTGTTGTCGGTCCGAATGGCTGCGGCAAGTCAAATGTCGCAGACTGCATCTCCTGGGTGCTTGGCGAGCAGCGAGCTAAATCCCTGCGCGGCGCCGAAATGAAGGACGTCGTGTTTCAGGGAACAAAGACCCGCAAGCCCAGCGGCATGGCAGAGGTCGTCCTGCATTTGGTCCGCAGTGA
>JBJMGN010000344.1:0-3221 GCA_045807885.1 Pyrinomonadaceae bacterium
TGATCCGCCAGGGCCGGCCCTCTGCAAAGCATCACGTCACGATCAGCATCGGCATTTCGTCCTTTCCGGATGACTCGAAAGACCCGATAGAATTGGTCGAAATGGCGGACTCGGCCCTGTACCGGGCCAAGCGCGAGGGCCGCAATAAGGTATGCGTGTATCGCGACCTGACCGAAGAGGAATTGAACCGCAAATTGCCCCCGCGGCAGGATTAATTTTTCGCAACTTTCTCCATAAACTCGCGTTAAAGACTTGGACCCAAAATCGTGGTATTATTTGGGGTCTGCACGCTTTCAGGCAGTGCAACACCCCGTTTTTGCATCAATCGTTAACGTGATCACCGATCTAAATCTCTCGACCCATCCGTTTCGTAACCGTACGACGCCTTATTTGCTGTCAGCAATGGTGTTATTGGTCTCGCTTGTTTCGACGATCTTTCTGCTGGCGCGCCTGCGCGAAAATACGATGGCAACCGAGCGGGCAGAACGCGAAGTCGCGGAAATGCGCGAAGAAGTTGCCGGATTGAAGGCAAAAGGCAACGAAGTGCAGCAGCAGCTTTCGCCCGAACAACGCGAAGTGCTGATAGCCGCGCACAAGCTGGTCGATAACAAAAAATTTGGCTGGTCGCGGCTGTTTGCCGACCTTGAAAATGTGATCCCGGGCAGCGTAAGCGCTTCGCGGATCACTGTGGAGAACATCTATCGGGATGGCGACCGCATCAAAGCCGAATTGGATTTTGGCGTGATCAGCCGCGATTACCAGTCGGTGATGGCAATGATCGGCACGATGAACGCATCCGGCGTTTTCCAGGCCGAGCTTCGCGAGCAAAACCTGCAGAGCAACCAGCGAATGACATACTCGGAATTTACGCTGCACCTGATCTACACGCCCGCATACGGATATGCGGCGCCGACGGGAGATCTGGCACGCGCTAACGGAGGTGACGGCCAATGAACCCTTTGGACAAAAACCAACCGGGCGGACAGCAAGAGCCGGAGATCCTCGTAAATCAAAATCAGGTGAACCTTGACCCGACCGTTGTGGTCGATGAGGCAAAGCGCACCGTCGTTCTCACTGAAGACGAGACGATCGTAATTGAAAAGCAGGAACAGCTCGACATCGTTCCGGTTAACCGGCCGCGAAAAGTGTATCGCGGGATGTGGGGGCCGATGGAGATCGCGGCTTTCGCGGTTTCGATCATAGTGCTGTTTGCGGTTGTCGCACTTTACATGTTCTTTGTCGCACCGTCTAACCGAAAGTTGGAAGAGACGCGTGCGGAACGCGACCGGCTGGAGCAGGAGCGAAATACCGCGGTTGCGCAATACGGCGATATCACGACGACCGAGACGGCGGTCGCAAAGCTGGTAAGCAGCGTCAGCGATTTCGAATCGGTATATTTGCCGATAGCGTCAAACGGCCGAACCTCGTTATATCAGCGGCTGAACGGCCTGATCGCGTCCTATGGCCTGACGAACACGAACGGCCCGAACTATTCTCCGCTCGAATTGAACGAGGAACAGAAGAACGGCGAAGAGGGACAGCAGGGCGGCCAGGAACGCGGACGGCAAAAATACAAGAGCATCTTCCCCGGCGTCTATGTCACGATGACGGTCGAGGGTTCATATCAAAATTTGCGGCGGTTCATACGCGAGATCGAGACGGGGAACGAATTCGTGATAATCAGCTCGATCGAGCTTGAGCCGACCGAAACAAAGAAAAAGGAAAACGACGAGTCGAAACCGCAACAGGGCCCTCAAACCGCTACACAGCCTGCGTTCGGTTCAAACTCGGCAAGGGCTTTCGATCCGCGAAATCCGACAGTGTCCCGCATGCCGGCACAACCGATGCCACAGCAGCCGGCGGGGGCACCAAGCCAGGAAGGAAAAGTGCACGGGGAGACCGTGAGCCTACGGCTTGAAATGGCAGCTTACTTCAGACGGCTTAACTTCGTGCCGGCGGGTGGGGAGGCCGTGCAGTAAAGATGGACCCCTTCAAAGGCAAAACTCCGACAGAAAGAAATAAGCTTATCGCGGCTATCGTATTGGGCGCGTTATCGGTAATAGCGCTCGCGTTCGCATTTGGCCCCGGCCTTTTTTCCAGGGGCACAACAACAAATATTGCGGTAAAAACCTCGCCGAAACCTGCGGCATCGCAGTCGCCTGTGCCGGGGCAATTCAAGATGCCGACGCGGGACGACCAGGATTTTTCATACGCCACAACAGCTATCGATTACAGGCCGGGTAATTTTTATACTGCCGATCCGGGTCGAAATATATTTGCGTTCCAGGAACCGCCGCCTTGTTATCCGCATTGCCCGACACCTTTTGTTCCGCCACCGACGCCTAAACCAACGCCGATGCCGACGCCATATCCGTATCTGATCACGGCTGTCGGGCCGACGACCGTCTTTGCGGGGCAAAAAGGATTCAGGCTCGACGTGGTAGGCGAAGGTTTCGACCCGACAACGAAGATCTACTTCAATCAGGCGATGCTGCCGACAAACTTTATCAGTCCGCAGCGTTTAACTGCCGATATTCCGGCGAATCTGATCGCCGCTGAAGGGCAAAGGCAAGTAATAGTTCAATCTGCCTCGGACGCGTCGAAATTCTCCGAGCAGCGGATGTTTATTATCCAGCCGCAGCCGAAGCCGCAGTACGAATACGTCGGGATGATCTCGCGGAAATTTGCGAATAACGATACGGCGTACTTCGTCGAGAAAAGCAAGATGAACACGCCGAACGTTGCTCCGACTGGTAAGCGGCTCAACGACGTTTTGGGAGGCAGATTCAGGCTGGTCAGCATTTCGGAAAAGGAAGCCGTATTCGAGGACGTGAATCTCGGCTTCAAGCACACGCTGCAATTCAATCGCGATGCGCGTACCGGTTCGACGGGCTCACCGTCAGGCTTCCCTTCGACGGGTTTCCCTGCGTCAGGTTTTCCGAACACAGGGCGGCCGAACAACGTGCCCGGATTTCCGAACCAAACTATTCCGCAGAGGCCCCAACAACGACCGAATAACTCTAACCGGCCGGTGAAAACCGACGATGATGACGACGACGATACCGACAACTAGAAAAGGCGAAGCAGGTATGACGCTGATCGCCGTATTGGGGATCATGATGGTCTTCGCCGTCGGGTTATTAGCAGTTGCGCCGACCGTTCAGCAAAGTGTCCAACGCGAGAAGGAGCTTGAGTCGATCCGCCGCGGCGAAGAGGTTGCT
>JBJMGN010000345.1:0-4081 GCA_045807885.1 Pyrinomonadaceae bacterium
AAGGAAGCGGGATGCCATTCTCTGATGTCATCGACCGGTTGATCGAACTCGCATTTGAACGACATCGTGATCTGGAACGTAACAAAACCAGCGTTGGATAGCTCTGAACGATTGATCAGGAGGGAAAATGTCGGTAGCAAAAAACATCGAGATCACATCTACATCTTCAGTCGGATTTGAGGATGCAATAAAGAAGGGAATTGAACGGGCGTCTAAGACGATCGATAACGTTAAGGGCGCCTGGATAAAGGAACAAAAAGTGACTATTGATAACGGAAACGTTTCGGAATTTCACGTAACGATGATCGTGACATTTGTTTTGGCAGATAGTGAATAGCTATTTAAATGAAGAAGTCACGTTTTATTGCTTCGGCGCGTTGTAACCCTTGCGCGTGCGAATGCTGAGGTCCTTGCGAGCGACTCGGAGTTCAATTGCACGCCACTTTCCGTCTTTGGTCGTATTTTTTGGTTCGTACCCAAGGGTATATTGCGTTCCAAGTTCGGCAACGATCTGTTCGAAGGCCTGTCGCATTTGAGCACCGCCAGGCGTCGAAACAAATTTTCCACCGGTCTTTTCCGAAAACATCTTTAACACGCCAATGTTCTGAAAGCGTCTCGTTCCTTCCATAGCGGACATATCGACCGTGTAAATCGAGGCATCGGCCCTTAGTGCGGCTTTCAGCGCGAAATCAGATGTGCGGCCGCTTTGGGTATCCTCACCGTCCGAAAGCACGATGATCGCGCGTCGTTTCTCTGGTCGTTTCGACAATTCTTCAGCAGCTTTCACGATCGCATCGTTCAAGACCGTCATCCCGCGCGACTTAACGTCAAAAACACTTTCGTCTATATCTCGGCTGCTAGAAAAATCCTGGACTCTAACCACCTTCGAATCAAAATTAAATACAGCTGCAGAATCAAATTCGCGCAATCCGTTAAGAAACCTTATGGCCGCCGCCCGGGCCATCGATACCCGTTCTTCCATGCTTCCTGAAGAATCGAGAAGAATTACAGCTGCAAACGGTGTTTCTTCAGCAGAAAAGAATTCTATTTTTTGCTCGACACCATTTTCAAAGATCGTAAACCGGTTTCGTTGAAGGCCGGAAACGAAGTTTCCTTGGAGGTCGGTAATAGTTGCGTTGAGAACGACAAGATTCGATTCAACCTTGACCACTTCGTCCGTTTCCTGAGCCCAGACCGGAATAATCGATAAGATCATTAAGGTTAGAAACAGAGCGAACGGTCTCATCGGTTTTCAGCTATTTTTTGAGTCGGAGCAGCCGGGCGAGACGAATGACACTATTCGATGTTTGAATGGCAACTACCGAGATCGAGAACCGAGTCGATTTCTTTAATTCATCTACCAGCTTGACAGTTGAGTTTCGTAAGAATTTCACGGTCGATAGGCGACCCTCGGGTGCTTCGTTTTCAGAGGAATCGGCGCGGCTCTCTGGTTTACCTTCGTCCTCATCATCTCCGCCGAGATCATCGCGGATTTTAGAAACCACCTTCTCCAATTCCTGGAGCTTTTGAATATCCTGGTTTGAAAATGAATCCTTTCCAGAATAAGACGTTTCCAGGTCTTCAGACAGCTTAAGTGCCTCCTCACCGCGCTTCAGCATCTCGTCATATTCTTTCTTCCGACGAGTAACCTGTTGCTTCGTGAGCATTTCAGAAATGCTTGAATTTTCTTGATCTCGTTTTTCGTTGCCGCTATTCAGTTTTATAGCAGGTGGCGGTTCGCCCGAGCTTTGGCCGCAAGCCTGCGTCGAAAAACTTATAAGGGCGGCGGCCGTCACCGCGACAAACATCAATATGCGAAAGCCGAATCTATATGGGAAAAAGCGATTATTCATTACTAACTGGTTCGTCAGGGGACTTTCCAGTAACAATCTCAACAAGCTTTAGAAGAAATTCTTCCTCGGCAAGCCCTGAGCTCGAAACGGTTACCCACTCGGAAGTAAGCCCGGTGCCGGATTTGCCTTCCACTTTCGCTGTCACGGAAACATTATTTCGAACGCCATCTATCGGTTGTACTTCTATCGTTAGCTGGTATTGAGCTCGCGACCAGGCGGTGTCCGCGTATTGAAGCACTCCATAGCGGGCTAGCTCAGATCGGGCGATTACAGCACCTTTACCGAAAACGAATGGCTGCGTAACGATAATGCCATCCGCAGGCCGTGACGACTGCTCATCGACGATCAACTTTTTTTCTTTCAATGCAGCACGAATATTTTCCAAAAGGACATCGCGACGCGCGTTCAATTGATATGGATTCGCCAGCCGGGCGCGTACCGGTGTCTTTCCTTTGCCCCAATCAAATCCCTGCCCGTCTCGCATAGGCTGCGGTAGGTTTTTGTTCGATTCTTCCCTTATCTTCTGCGTTTGCGTGTCAATGCCCTTTTGAGCAGAAAGAGGCACAGCCGCTATTGAGGCAAGTATAAAGAGAGCGATCACGAGCTTCCAGTAATGCGAAAAGCAAATCTTCATGAACACTATGATACTCTTTCGATCGCAACTTTTGGATGTTTTCGTAAATTGTTTGGTTGCAGCGGCCCGAGGCCTAAAACCTGTCGAGATGGTCCGCATACCAATCGATCGAATCCACTATGCCTGCTTCAAGTGAAAGACTTGGTGTCCAGTTCAGAGCCTTCGCCATTTTGTTTCCGGATAAATATTGAGCATCGATCTCGCCCGCGATCTTTGTTTTGAGCAAGATCTCAGGCTCCAAATCGCCTCGTTCGGCCAACCGAAGCACGATATTCACAAGGTCGACTATCTTTACAGGTTCGTCGGTCCCAAAGTTGTAAGCTTCGCCGCGTGTTATCCCAATACTTTCGGCAACCGTCAAATAACCGTCAACTACATCCCGAATATGAATAAATTCTCGAACCGGCGAGCCGTCGCTTCGAACCATGGGTCGCTGACCTCGTAGGATCGAAATTATCGTCCCTGGGATAATTCGGGACAAATTGGCATCCGCCGGACCGTAAATATTTGCTGACCGTGTCACCGCAACGGGCAATTCATAGGTCGCCGCAAACGATCGGGCGATCAGATCGGCACATGACTTCGAAACATCATAGGGAAATTGGCCATTCAGTTGGAAGTCTTCTCTATAAGGTAATTCTTTGTGGATTCCATAAGCTTTGTCACTCGAGGCGACAACTATTGCCTCAACTTTTCCGGCCCGTCGGCAAGCTTCAAGCAAAACGTATGTACCGCGAATGTTTGCGTCAAATGTCGAAAGTGGTGAACGATTTGCCGCCCCGACCAGCGCTTGTGCTGCAAGGTGGAACACAACATTTGGCTGATATTCGTTAAGAATGCGCTCACACAGTTCGAGATCTTCGACAGAACCAGTAACAACCGTAACGTGGTCTCGGAGTTCCAAAAGATCAAGCGAATTCGGAGAAACTCGGTCGCGCTCTAAAACGACCAAGCTTGATCCGAGGTCGTGAAGTTTTGCTGCAAGATTCGCTCCGACAAAACCGCTGCCGCCAGTGATCAAGACAGTCTGATTACACCATTCAGAACGTTTCATTTCACCAGGTTTTCCAAGGAGCTTTTTCTGTCCATAGCTCGTTCATCTCGACGCTATCCTTAAAGGTGTCCATGCACTTCCAAAATCCATCGTGACGAAATGCCATCAGATGGCCGTCCGCTGCTAGGGTCTCGAATGGTTGCTTTTCAAGGGTGGAATTTTCATCAAGATAATCAAATATCGCTCGCTCAAAAACAAAAAAACCGCCGTTTATCCATTCGTTGAGTTTTGGTTTTTCGTGAAACTCATGGACATGGTTCTCCTCATCGATCTCGAGTAGGCCAAAACTTGAGATCGGATTTACCGCCGTAAGCGTCGCAATTTTTCCGTGAGAGCGGTGAAACTTGAGCAGGGAATCGAGATTAAGGTTAGAAAGACCGTCGCCGTACGTTACGAAAAAACGATCTTCACCTTTCATTACTTCTTTAACTCGTGCGAGACGGCCACCGGTATTCGTATCGAGCCCAGTGTCAATCAGATTTACGTTCCAATCAATGAATTCAACGGTTTGATTCTTCCCGTCGTTATCGACGCCTCCAA
>JBJMGN010000346.1:0-2858 GCA_045807885.1 Pyrinomonadaceae bacterium
CTTGAGGTTCATTCTAAGGCGCAGGCGACGAAGATCGCGGATTTTGTCGGCAATGATCTCGAGCGGTTCGCGGAGCTGATGAAATGCCTGCTTGGACCGGTGTATCGGGTTTCGCAGCGGGCGGCGTGGCCGGTCAGCTACTGCATTGAAAGAAACCCTGATCTCGTAAAACCGTATTTCAATATATTGATCAAACAGCTTGAGCGCGAAGATGCGCACGTTGCGGTTCGTCGAAACGTCGCACGGCTTCTTCAGTTTGTGGATATCCCGAAGCGCTACCAAGGTCGAATTTTCGATGCCTGCTACAATCTCCTCGCCGATCCGAACGAAACTATCGCCGTGCGCGTATTCTCAATGACGGTCGCGGCGAAAATAGCAAAAGACGAACCGGAGATGTTGGAAGAATTGCGAATGATAGCGACGAAATATCCGCAGGCTGCGTCCGCTGGATTTCGCAGCCGCGCTCGGCGCGTTTTGGGTGTTTGATGAAGCGGGTTGTTGTAATTGGTTCCGGCGGTTCGGGGAAGTCCACGTTCTCGCGGCAGTTGGGTGAGATCACCGGACTGCCGGTCGTTCATCTCGACAAACTGCACTGGCGGCCGAATTGGGTCAGCACTCCGGCCGATGAGTGGGAGCAGGTCGTCCGCCAAGAGATCGAAAAACCCGAATGGATCATAGACGGTAATTTCGGCGGCACACGCGAAATGCGAATGCAGGCGGCGGATTCGATCATTATGCTCGATATGCCGCGTTGGCTTTGCATGTACCGGATCTTGAGACGAACCGTTGTCTATCGCAATCGGACACGGCCGGATATGGGTGAGGGCTGTACGGAGCGTTTCGACTGGGAATTCATACTGTGGGTTTGGAATTATCGAAAGGACAGCCGAAAACGCGCATTTAGGGAGCTGGAATCACAAAACGGCAAAAATATCGTAATTTTGAAAAGCCGCCGCGAGGCGGCCGATTTTCTGGAAGCGGCGGGTCTCAAAAAGTATGAGTGAAACACGAGAAACCGACTTTTTTGTGAGTACGGATAGAGCTCGTTTGAATATAGATGTGATCCATCGGTTTCTGTCGAACGAATCCTATTGGGCGCAAAACCGCACTCTCGAACAAACGAAAACGGCCATCGAAAATTCCGTCTGTTTCGGTTTGTATCAAGGCAGCGAGCAGATCGGATTTGCGCGTGTCGTGAGCGACAAAGCGACCTTCGCGTATATCGGCGACGTCTTTGTACTCGACGAATTTCGCGGCCAAGGGCTTGGCAAAATTCTTATGGAGGCGATGCTTTCACACCCCGAGCTGCAGGGCCTTCGCCGATGGGTGCTTGCTACAAAGGACGCTCACGGATTGTATGAACAATTCGGATTTTCTGAGCTGAAATTTCCCGAACGCTGGATGGAATTGCCTGCTAAAGACGCTTATTGATGGGCGTTCGCTGAATGACGGCCCGCCGTGTTAATCTTTCGTTTCCGAATTTCCCGATTTATATGATTGACGAATTTGCGTTCGATAATACCGAGGAACGCCGAAAGGACAGGCAAAACGGCACCGGTTGGATAGAGGTCATCGTCGGCTCGATGTTTTCGGGCAAAAGTGAAGAACTGATAAGGCGTTTGAATCGCGCGCGGATCGCCCGGCAAAACGTACAGGTGTTCAAACCGAAGATCGACGCCCGATATTCTATCGGAGAGATCGCATCCCATTCCGGCCAAAAGCATGATTCAAAGCCCGTCACAACTGCTGCTGAGTTGATGGCAGAGATAATCGAAGGAACGCAGGTCGTCGGCATTGACGAAGGCCAGTTCTTCGATGCGGAGATCGTTCCTGCTGTGAATGAATTAGCGAATCGCGGAATGCGGGTCATCATTGCCGGTTTGGACCAGGATTATACAGGCACTCCGTTTGGTCCAATGCCGCACCTGCTTTCGGTCGCGGAGTTCATTACAAAGATCCACGCTATTTGTGTCAAATGCGGGCAAACTGCCAATTATACTCAGCGAACCGTGGAATCAGACGCGCTCGTGGAGGTCGGTGCCAGCGATAAATACGAAGCACGCTGCCGCAAATGCTTTGTGCCGCACGCGGACGCACCAACACTTCATAAATAATTAATATTCCGTTGCGAAATCGGCGCTACAATAGATCGTACAGAACAAATAATTAACTGAATTTTGGCTCCCACGTTAGATTCGTGCCCTGCGACAGGGCTAAAAGTGAGGTGCAAGTAATGACAAATACAGAGATAGTTCAAGGCGCATACGAGTGTTTCGGCAAAGGTGATATTCCCGGGCTGCTTTCGGCGGTAGCGGACGATATTGAGTGGACCGTTCCCGAAATCGAGAACGCGCCATTTGCCGGAAACCGGTCGGGAACTGATGCAGTCGCGAGGTTCTTTACAGAGCTTTCGGAAGCCGAAGATATAACCCGGTTTGAGCCGCTCGAATTCATTGCTGAGGGAGATAAAGTAGTCGTGCTGGGCGAGTCGGAAGCGACCGTGAGGTCAACCGGTAATACATATCAAACCGATTGGGTTCATGTGTTTCATGTCCACGACGGCAAGATAAAAGAATTTCAGGAGTTTTTTGACAACGCAGCCGCAACGCGGGCATTTCAGAAGACCTCAGCAGCAACATAAGAAGAAAAGCCCGGCAAGACCGGGCTTTTTCATTTATCCTTTCGCGATCTTCATCGAATACATTATCGCGGCAAACGCGTCTTTTTGTTTTTCAAAATTTGCTCCGTTCGTTGAGAGCATAATGTTAAGCATCTGACTTTGTCCCTGATAATTTCGGTACGCAAGCCACTGATGTCGTCGAACCCCATCTTTTTCTTCGGGCGGTGCTTCGACAAAT
>JBJMGN010000347.1:0-5779 GCA_045807885.1 Pyrinomonadaceae bacterium
CGCGTTTAGCTGACTAAGCTCGAGCTGGTCAACGCTCTTCTTCCCTTCGGCAAAATGGATAGGTGCGTCGATATGTGTTCCCCCGTGCTCGGCAGCGGAGTAGTTGCCGGCGGCGTAAAAATATCCCTTATCGGTCATCGCGCCCGTACCTTCACGTTTGAACGGCTCGGCGTTCACCCAATAGATCGTGTCGTCGCCAAAATCGTGTCCAAGGTCGATCCATTCGCCTTTTGAAAGGTCCGCGCTCTGCTGCGGCGCGCACGCAGAAGCTATCAGCATGCCCGCGATCAAATTTAAAATAATGAATTTACGCATATGGAATTCCTCGCAGCTACCCTTTGCCGCCCGGTTTTCTTCTTTTCAGGTCGAATCTCTCGCCGGCCCGCAAAATGTAAACAGAAAAGCTATTCTTCGATCCGTTCGGGCCGATCATCATCACCTGAGTTTGTCCAGCAACAGTTAATTTTCGGTTATCTTCGATCAAAACTGCTGTATCTTCGTCGATCCCGATGCCCAGCATTTTCGGGTTCACCATCATTAGGCCGAATAAACGATTATGCCGCTGCCTGACGAGAAAATGCTGGTCGAAAATAACATTCGGCAGGAGCCCAAGGCCGCTTCGTACGCCCACCTTCGCGCCGTCTAAAATTTTCAGATCCGCCTCGCCTGTCATCATCGGATCAGACATAACGGCGGCCCCGGCACTGGTGCCGCCAAACGGCGCGCCCGCATTGTACTTCGCTTTTAATAATCGTAAAAGCTCCTCGTCCTTCAGTACATCCATAATGCGGTTTTGATCGCCGCCCGAAAAGAAAACGCCCGTAGCGCGGCTGAGCTGTTCGACAAATTTTGCCCGCTTTGCTTCATCCAGCGGAGGAACCGCCGCGTGCGCGACGCTTGCCGCGCCTGCCGCTCGAAATCCTTTGTCCAATGACTCGAAGCTTTCGTCCGGAACACCGCTCGCCCACGTTACCGCAAGAATTTGCGACTTCGCACCGCCGCTCCATTCGACGAATTTCTTCATCGCCTCGGGCGGCCGCTCTCCGCCGCCGACAACCAGCAGCCGCTGCTGTGCGATCACTGGCAGCGCAAAAAGTAGGACCACTATCGGCAACAGCCGCACCTGCGAGATACTAAATTTCATAAGTTATTAATGTTAGAGATCAGTACAGCGATGCATCGCCGGGTGGCCGCGTCTTCCAACGTCGATGTATCCACAGCCACTGTTCCGGATATTGCCGCACGATCTTTTCGATCTCGGCGGTCAGCGCGGCAGTGATCGAATAGACTTCCGCCTCCCTGTCTGCGGACCCGGTCGGCTCGATCGGCGTTCCATAATGAACGATGTACTTGTCTTTTACCTTGTCCCAAATGGCGAACATTGGAAGTATAAGCGCGTTCGCATGGATGGCAAGCCGCGCAACGCCGGCGGTCGTGCTCGCCTGGTGTCCGAAAAATGGAACAAATATTCCTTCACGCAGGTCGACGTTCACATCCGGCAAAAGGCCCACGCTCTTGCCGCGCTTCAGCGCCTTCAAAACTTCCTTTGCCGAATCGGATTTGTAAAACTGCCGGCTGCCGAAACCTTCGCGAATGTCGGCGAACATCTTGTCGATCAGCGGGTTATCCAGCTCGCGTGCCATGAAATAGATCGGCTCATACTGGAGCGCAAAGCCCGAAAGCAAGAGCTCCCAATTGCCTATGTGCGCGGTCGGCATTAAAACGCCACGGCCTTCCGCCTTTGCTTTCTTGTACGCCTGGAATTCTTCGGCGTCAAAATCTATTTCGATGACAGATCTTGAATCTTCGGCACTCGCCGGCTGAAATTTTGCGAACTCGACCGTGGTTCGCCCGATGCTTTCGACCGACGCCCGTAGGATCCGTTTTCGCGTTCCCGCGTCCATCTCCGGAAACGCGATCTCAAGACTCCGAAGTCCCGACCGGAGCCTGCTGCCCAATATCAGGAACGTCAGCCTGACGATACCGATCCCGAGGCCGAGTGCGGCCCGCTTCGGCAAAACCCGCAGCAGCCAAAAGAGGGCCCGGGTCGCGCCGTACTCGATCTTCGCCTGAACTGTGCCTTTTCTCGACATTCCCGTACAAAGATACTTCAGGGCGTAACTGGTGCGAAATCTAAGTCTTACAAAACTCTTACATTCATCTCGCTTTCAAACTGTTAGGCTTTTTATAGTCGAAGATCGCCTCGCCTTCGGCGAAAGAAATATCAAAATGCAATCAAAAAATATTGACGACCGCTATAACTGGAACACGATCTTTTTTGTCGTGGTCTTTCATATCCTGGCCGTGGCCGCGCTCTTTTACTTTAGTTGGGCAAACCTGACTGCCGCCCTCATCACGTGGTGGGTCGCCGGCAGCCTGGGCATCGGTGTTGGTTATCACCGCCTTCTTACACATCGCGGATTTGTCGTTCCGAAATGGCTCGAATACACGCTCAGCGTGATGGGCACACTTGCAATGCAGTCCGGGCCCTTGACCTGGGTCACCACACATCGCGTCCATCACGCATTTACCGAGACCGATAAGGACCCGCATAGCCCGCGAAACGGCACCTATTGGGCTCACATGGGCTGGATCTTCCGGGGCAAGGCACAGAACCAGTCGCAGGCGGACATGCAGCGATACTGCCCTGATTTCGTCAACGACCGTTTTCATCAGTGGATAAATAACTACTATTACGTTCCGGTCATCGCACTCGCGCTCACGCTCTTGGCGATCGGTGGATGGCAGATGGTCCTATGGGGAATGTTCCTCCGCAGCGTTATTGGCTGGCATTTCACGTGGCTCGTAAATTCCGCGACGCATCTTTGGGGAACACGCCGCTTCGAAACACGCGATGATTCCAGAAACAATGCTCTGATCGCGGCGGTCACGTTTGGCGAGGGCTGGCATAACAACCACCACGCCTATCCGCGTTCGGCACGGCATGGACTGCGATGGTTCGAGTTTGACATCAACTGGATCCAGATCTGGGCGCTTAGGACAGTCGGCCTTGCGAAAAATGTTTACGCATTCGAATTGGCGGTTGAAAAACCGGCGCCTGTCGCCGAACAGATCGAGCTCACGCCGATCCACGAAACAACTTAATTGCGCCACATAAAAGTTTAGGGCTTCGCATTTCTGTGAAGCCCTTTTTGTTTTCGAGTCAGCCTTCATCAAAAAAAACATTGTTATGTAAAAGCGAACACAGACGTGCCTCGCGACAGATGAGTAGATTAGAGCTGCAGCCAAGTTTTGATGACTCCCGAACAGATCGGTCAAGCGATCAACGCATTCATGCGAGAGAAGTGTCCCGCATGTAATGGTGCGAAAACTCGCAGGACCGATCCTTTTTGCGCATCTTGTCTCGAGCGTTTATCTCCCGAACTTAGGGCCGGTGTGACTGCGCGAAATACGTTTATCGAGACTTACCATTCTGCAAAAAGCTATTTGGAATTGCCCCCCCCCCGCCACGGTTGGGAATGGGAAGGGAAGGCACAGCAAAGCAAAAAACGGTCAACGGCTTCCTGACCAATGAAGGTAGGTTTTGGTGATCGGGCATCATGCCCGTTAAGCGACGAGATCAACCCGGCGTGTCGCCCAGAAGCCGGTCGTATTCTTCCTGCAGTACGAAATAGCATTCACACGATCGCCGCTCGAGCTCGTGCTGGTTTAAGATCACGACATGGCCGCGTGAATAATCGATGATCCCCAAATGCTTGAGCTCGGACATCGCCTTGTTCACGGTCACGCGGCTTGTTCCCAGCATCTGTGAAAGGAATTCCTGCGTGAGGCCGAAGGTGTCGCAACGAACGCGGTCGCGAACCTCCAGCAGCCAGCGGGCACATCGGTTGGTCACTTCATGGATGCGGTTACATCCCACGTTCTGCGAGATCTGGGCGATCATCGCCTGCGTGTATTTCAGCAGTATGGACCGCAGCTCCGTGTTGCGGTCAAACTCGATCTTTAACGGAGCGGCGGCGATCTTAACGGCGTCTCCTGCAAGCTGGGTTATATACTCGGTCTGCGTCGTTTCGCGCCCGCCCATAAAGGCGTTGATCCCGACGACCTCGCGGCTGCCTGCCGCGCCTGCTTCGACCGTACGGCCTTCGGTCATTGTTATAGTGATCGATATTAGGCAAGTGAGCGGGAAAAAGAGGAATTCAATATCTTCGCCAGGCCGGTGGACGACTTGATGCAGTTCCAGCGTAATGACGCTTAGATCGGGTTTGAGGCGCGTGGTGACATCCGCTGGCAAGCGGTCGAGAATTTTATTCCCTGTGTCCATGGGATACGCGCACTGTATCACGGTTCCAATCCGATAGCGAGGAAGTTTTGCAAAACGACTAACCGTATTGGCCTGCACAAGTGTTCAAACTTTTGGCGCGACTGATCCGGCCGCCAAAATTAATTTAGCGGCCAGGTCCGACACATTAGCAATGGATAGGATCGGTTGTACTTAACCCGCGCCCTCGAGCAGCCACTTTTCTGCTTCGTCGAAGGACTGAAAATACCGGTACGCTCCGTCTTTGCCTTCTCCGTGATCGACGACGTGCTGCATCGATTCTGCGACCGTGCTGTGCGGACTGAGGAACGCGATTCGCGTTCCCGAATCCATCGAGATGAGATAGTCCATCGTATTGGACAGCTCGTCTTGAGGCAGTACCGCAGGCGTCAGGCGTTCCAAAAGCAGCTTTTTCAGCCGCCGTTTGGCGCACTCCGTCATCACCTCGCTCAGGTAAGACATCGCCATCGGGCGGTCGATGTGTGGAGCAGTTATACGTGCGTGTAAATATTCGGGATGTTCTAAATATTCGATCTCAAATAAGGCTAGCGAAGTGTCCATAGGCTGGGAATGAACCTCCGAGAAGAAATTTCAATGCGAACTTAAAAAGTATTTACCAGAAAAATATCGGGCGCGCAAGGGGTATTTTTATGCCTTTATTTGATCGATTTTGACGCCTACTGACCCGAGCGTACAAGCCTGAAACCGAGGTGATTTGTGCCCGTATCGGGCGCTTCTTTTCCGCGGCCGCCCGGCATATAGCGAGCGCAATATTGGTCCGTGCAGAGGAACGATCCGCCTTTCGTCACGCGCTTTGAAACGCCCGGCTCGTTCGGGTCGGAACTGTCTGACGGCCCGGCCGGATCTTTTGCAAGGGCTCCTTGCGCGGCGAGCATTTTGTAATAATCGGCGTGGTACCAATCCGAGCACCACTCCCAGACATTGCCCGCGACGTCTGAGAGGCCGAACGCATTTGGTTCGAAACTGCCGACCGGGGCCGATGCAAGAAAGCCGTCCTCGCCGGTGTTCTTGTTCGGAAAATTGCCCTGAAACGTATTCGCGCGAAGGTTGCCGTCCGGTTTGAAATCGTCGCCCCACGCGTAACTCATTCTGTCGAGCCCGCCGCGAGCAGCCCATTCGAATTCGGCCTCGGTCGGCAGACGTTTTCCGGCCCATTTGGCAAACGCGTTCGCATCGTCCCACGATATATGGACCGCGGGGTGATTTTCGCGTCCCTGGATATCGCTTTGCGGCCCTTCCGGATGGCGCCAATTCGCGCCCTCGACATATGACCACCACTGCATGTAATCGTTCAGCGGGACAGCGTCCTTCGGCGGCGTGAAAACGATCGACCCGGCGACGAGCTTTTCCGGTGGAACACCCGGGTAATCTTCAGGCTTCGGTTTACGCTCGGCGTGCGTCACGTAACCGGTCGCGCGGACAAAGTTTTCAAATTGTGCGTTCGTGATCTCTGTTTTGTCCATCCAAAAACCGTCG
>JBJMGN010000348.1:0-12939 GCA_045807885.1 Pyrinomonadaceae bacterium
ACTCGCACGAAACTGTCCCACTGTCCCATGCATGTTTTTGCATTTTGTCCCGGCGTTGTCCTGGTACTGTCCCGCGTCTGTCCCGGGCTTGTCCCGCACCTTGGCGGGACAAATAAATCGCTTATTTGCAGCAGTTACTGCCATTTTAGGGACGAAAATCCGCGATTTTCGGAAAAACTGCGCCACACGTGTGCCACAACAGGTTTAATTTGATTTTCAAAGATCTTTCGTCGATGGCGCCGCGAACACCCAGGCTAAAAACCTGCGAGGGTATACTACCTGAAATTGCGTAGATTGTCTATAGTTTTATGCATGCAACAGCTACGGACCGGGGGTTGGGTTCCCTTTTGCGGATGCAAGCCGATTCGAAAACCAAAAAACGATTTATTGGGATCTACATTTGAAAAATGCGTTCAAACTGAACAGTTAGCGTTAACCAGGCGTTTTTCGTAGGCTTCACGGCAGATTCGGACGTCTTCAAGAAATGGCGGTAACTCCTCCAAGCGGAGTGCCTGCGGGCCGTCAACGAGGGCCGACGGCGGGTCGGGGTGAAAATCCACAAGGATCATATTTGCGCCGGCGATCACGCCCTGCGCGGTCACGTGCATTAGGTCAAGAATATTGTCAGGGCTCCGGTTTCGAGAGCCGACTGAATGGGACGGATCGATACATACCGGCATTCGGGTCAAACGTTTGACCGCGGGGACATGTGCAAAATCAACCATGTTCCGATGGGGATCCCCGATATTTGTTTTCATTCCTCGCAGGCCGAAGACCACCTTTTGGTTTCCCTCGCTGGCGAGATATTCCGCGGCATGGAGCGACTCGTCCAAGGTGATCCCGAAACCGCGTTTTAACAGGACCGGAAAGTCCTGTTGACGCCCGACGGATTTCAATAGCTCGAAATTCTGTGTATTCCTTGTGCCGATCTGGAGCATAACGCCGGTTGGGCGGCCTGTTTTCTCAAGTGTTTCGTTGATCTCATCGACATGCGATTCATGCGTTACTTCCATCGCGACGACCTTGATACCGTACTTCCCTGCAAGCTCGAAAACGTACGGCAAACATTCAGTACCGTGTCCCTGAAACGAATAAGGACTCGTACGCGGTTTGTATGCACCCATTCGGGTGCAAACCTGGCTGTTGTCTTTTAGCGCCTGCATCATCGCCTCGACACTTTTCGGCGAATCGACGGCACACAATCCCGCGAAAACGTTCAGCGTTTCCTGGCTGAATTCGATACCCTGATAAACAAATCCGGCGGGACGGTTGTCATCCTTATGACGACCAAGTACGCGATATTCCTCTGAAACACGGACAACGTGCTCCACACCGGGAAATGAACGCATCTCATCGAGCGACAGTTCAGCGGTATTGCCGATCAAATACACCTCGGTTAAGACCTGCTCCGCGCCTTTCACGCTGTGCACGCGCATCTCGATCTTGGAAAAATTGCGTAGATGTTCTTCGATCCGCTTAAATTCGCGGGTTTTGGCATCGATGTTCGGTTTAAGTATCAAGATCATTGAGAGTTTTTGTCAGACAAGCTTATCGACAGTTTCAGAGTCGAGCGTGATAGTAGGATAACGACCCAGAAAACGGACTTCGGCGGCTATTTCCCTTATATCCGACATAGCTCCGCGCAGATCGCTCTCGGTGGCCGGCGCTTGAAGATCGAGATAGAAATTGAACATATTCGGCTGACCCTTGATCGGGCGACTCTCGATCTTTGTGAGGTCAATGTTGCGGCGAACGAACGGGCGAAGCGCGTTATGCAAAGCCCCAGGTTCGTTCTTTAGGCGCACGACCAACGATATCTTATTGCCGAGATACGCCTCGTTTGCCTTGGCCGCCAGCAAAGCGAACCGGGTGAAGTTTTCGCTGTGATCCTCGATATGTTCACGAAGGATCTTTGCTCCATAAATTCTCGCGGCTCGTCTACCCCCTATTGCTGCCCGGCTGGGATCACCGCTTTCTACTGCTCTTCGAATACTTCCAGCCGTGTCGTCGCCCGCAACACGCTTGACATGCGGATGCCCGGCGAAGAACCTTTCGCACTGTCCGAGGGCGGCCGGGTGCGACTCGACCGAGCGAATCGTGTCGATAGTAGCTTCCGGGCACGCGACAAGAAAATGCGTTACGGGTAAGATGATCTCCGCCAAAATGCACAATGTGCTGTTTGCAAGCAGGTCGTAACACGGCTGTATAGAGCCAACAAGCGAATTCTCAAGCGGCGAGATGATCTGGTCGGCGACTCCCATGCCGATCGCCTCAAATAACTCTTCGAACTTAGCAAAGGACACGTAACGGCAGTTTTCACGGAGTATCGCAAGGGCCGCCGTCTCGCTGAACGATCCGCGGTCACCGAGGAATCCAACGCGGGCTCCTGGCTCCAGGTAACCGAATGAATCTGTGCTCAATTCATGTTCGATCTTCGCCCGATGAAATGCCTTTTGCTGCAATAGCAGCGACTCGTCGATCACTCTCTGAAAAATGTTCTCGATCGCCTTTGAATCGAACGGCCCCTGATTCGCAGCCGTCAAATGTGCCAAGACCTCAGTTTCCCGTAACGGGTCGCAAAGAGAAGCGTCAGCGATAGATTTAGCCGCACCAACGTCGAGCGCGATCGAGGCGCGCCGGCTGAGCAGACGAAGAATTTCGATGTCGATCGCGTCGATCTCAGCGCGGGGGTTTATGACAGCTTGGTCATCCATAAAACCAGTACTTCGAAGAATAACATGGCGGGACACGACGTTATCAAGACGAAAGAAAAGCTTTGGTCGGCGAGGTTATACCTTTATAAATATATGTTTTCGAAACAGCAGCCACATCAGAAAAAGCCAAAAGAGAATAAAGCAGATCGCATAGGCGAGGGACGCGTTGATAGGTTCGAAAACCGCGAGAAAGATATTATCGACGAGCCATTTTTGTGCCGAGATGCCTTTGCCGTCGACTGTGAAAGCAACGCGAAATGCAGACATCATTCGGGCGAAGATGCCGGAGAAAACGAAGAGTGAAAGTGCGTTGGCGCCGAAAACAACAAACGGCAACGCCCATCGTTTGTATCCCTTGATATCGATCAGCCAATAGCATGCTGCAAACACGAGAAGCGCAAGACCAGTGGTGATGACGACGTACGAACTTGTCCAGAGCGATTTGTTGAAAGGAAAATAGCTGTTCCAGATGAACCCGACGGCGAGAAGGACCGTGCCGAAGAAGAACATCGAGGCCGCCTTGTCAGAACCCGCTGCGTGCGGGGTGCGACGAAGGCTCCCCTCCTTACGAAGCAGGAGTACGGCTGCTTCAGCCTGGGGGTGGTTCTCCGAGCGCGACGGAGAGAGAACCGTCCCGTCAGGCAAAACATCTGCCACCCCTCCTTCATAAGGAGGGGAGCCGGAAAGGAGCCACTTCCCCGTCAGGACACCGGACAACGTTGTAGCGATCGCCGGAAGCGTAGAGAGAATTCCTTCAGGGTCGTAAACTTTTCCGAAACGCCAGATGTGATTCTCGCCGAGGATCAGCCGATCGAGGTAGGCAGCGAGATTACATGCCTTGTCGTCGATCGTCGTAACGTCGCACCCCGGAACTGAAATCGAAGTCATTAAAAACCAATAACCGAGTAGGATCGCGATCGCGATGCCAAGCTGTTGTTTCCAATTCGTATTCAGGAAGATAAGCGACGTAACCAAATAACAAACCGCGATTCGCTGCAGCACGCCGAAAATGCGCATGGTCCCGAAATTGTATGGAACGATGTTGTAACCCGCGAGATTGAATCCGATGATCCCGACAATTCCAACGGCTGTAAGTATCCCTGCAACGGGATAATTTCTGAGCAAAAGGAAAAATAAGGCCGCGGCGAAGGCGAGCCAAACAAATAGTTTCAATATGTCGGATGCATCGGATGCCGCGAACTGGAAGAAAGGGATCACGGAGATTGCTAAGCCCAGGAGGAAAATGGAAATGGATCTTGTGAATATTCTTGTGTATGTGCTGCGGTCAGCACGCTCCATTACTGTCGCATTTCTCCCCAATGAGATGGGAATCGCGACGCCGACGATGAAGAGAAAGAATGGGAAGATCCAGTCGGTGGGCGTGAGGCCGTTCCATTCTGCGTGATCGAGCGGCCAGTAGACCGGCGATGTGCCGGGATTGTTGACAAGGATCATCGCGGCGATGGTGATGCCGCGGAACACGTCAAGAGAAATTAGCCGATCTCCGGCCATAGATGATTTTTACACGCGAATACGCGAAAGAAACGCTAAATAATATCCAAAAAAGACTTTAGCGCCATTTCGCGATTATCGCGGGGACGGATTCCTACCAGCCGTTACGTTCAAGTGTTGATGTTATATGTGCCGTGTGATGAAGCGAATGCCACGCGTAAAGGCCGAGAACGCGCCCGAGCGTCCAATTCCCTGTTTCGGGATGTTTGAATTCGCGTGCGAAATCTTCGTCGGACATCGATCCGATCAGAGCAGCCCAGCGCTGATGCACACCGTCGATGATTGCGAGCGATGTTTCGACCGGCAGTTTGCTGTCCGCGAGCTCGGCCCAACGATCCTCATAGTACGGAACGATAGTTGGGACATCATCCTCGGTCAACGCCAGCTTGAAGCGGCAGAACGAATTGATGTGGCTGTCGGCGACGTGGTGCACAGTCTGTCGCAGTGTCCAGCCGCCTTCACGGTAGGGCGTGTCGAGTTGTTCGTCGCTCAAACCGGAAACGGCTTCGCGAATCCTCGATGGTAACTCCGAAATGGTTTTCAGATTACTGACGCGATCGGAATAAGTCTCGGCCGAGAACTTTCCGACCGGGTAACGAGGGTCTTTTTCGGGTGCTGCTGTATTCATGTTTATGCTCTTGGGACGCCTGAAGGCGTCACTCTTACGGAATATACGCGTCTTCGAAACGCGTGAACTGTTTGAGGAACGCGAGCTTGATGGTATCGGTCGGACCGTTACGCTGTTTTGCGACAATTATTTCGGCGATGTTTCGCTTTTCTTCGGGCAGATCGTCGATGTTCTTTGCGTAATAATCCTCTCGAAAAATAAATGCCACGACGTCCGCGTCCTGCTCGATACTTCCCGATTCACGCAGGTCGGACATCATCGGCTTTGGCGGATTTCTAGCTTCCGGAGCACGCGAAAGCTGCGATAGAGCCATCACCGGCACTTTGAATTCCTTCGCGAGTGCTTTGAGGTCGCGCGATATCTGCGAAACTTCCTGTTGGCGATTTTCGCTTCGACGCGACGAGCCGCTCATTAATTGCAGGTAGTCCACCACGACGAGATCGACGCGTTTTTCCTCGGCAAATAATCGCCGCAATTTCGCACGCATTTCGAGCACCGAAATTCCCGCCGTATCGTCAATGAACAATCGCGTATCGGTCAGTGTGCCGATCGATTCGGCGAGCCGTGCCCAATCGTTATTCGACAGCAGGCCTGTGCGAAGTTTTCGTGCATCGACGGAAGCCTGCGAACTCAACATACGCATCACAAGCTGTTCCTTCGACATTTCGAGCGAGAAAACCGCCACAACAGCTCGCTCATTAACAGCCGCTCGCTGTGCGATGTTCAGACAAAGAGCGGTCTTTCCCATCGACGGCCGGGCAGCCACGATGATCAGGTCGCCTTGCTGCAGACCCGATGTTAACTGATCGAGATCGCGAAACCCGGTAGCAAGACCGGTTAACGCGTGCGCGTGATTTGTCGCAAAATCTTTGATCTTGATAAAGACCTGATCGGCTATTGGCTGGATCTTTTCGAAACCCTTTCGTTCTTCTAGCTCGGTGAGTTCAAAGATCGCCTGTTCCGCCTCGTCGAGAACCGTCGTGGGATCTTTATCTTCTTCGAGCGCCTCGCTTGTGATCTCGTTACAGGTACGGATCAGGCTTCGCATCACGGACTTGCCACGAACGATATTTATATAATCAGCGACGTCCGTAAAGTGCGGCAGGCCATACGTGAGATTAGTAATTGCAGCAACGCCACCGATCGACTCGATATTGCCGTCGCGTTTCAGCTCCTCGCCGATCAGGATCGGGTCTATCTTTTTCGAGCTTTCGAACAACGAGATCATCGCGCCAAAAATGCGGCGATGTAACGGTGAGTAAAAATCATCTGCCTTCAGGTGTTCGACCGCCTGGGCAATGAGCTGATTATCAAGCAGAACCGCGCCCAAGATCGCTCGCTCGCTCTCTTCGCTCGAAGGTAACGGACGTTCAAGAAACTGCTCGCGACGTTGTTCGGGAAATGCTGCCATTTGTGTGATGAATTCTCTAAATCGCCAAATAAGATGAGTAGGTTGGCGTCTAATGATAGCGTCCTCGTTTGAGGCTTACAACACCCAAAATGAATATTTCGTATGGAGCTTTTTCGCCAAAACCGGGCGCAAAAAACTGCATTCGACGAAACGAATGCAGTTAAATAACTTAGCGAGTTTTCCTCTTGTGGAAAACTTATTCGGCGGCTGCTTCTTCGTCAGTAGGTTCAGCCGCCGGAGCCTCGACAGGCGTTTCCGTTTCAGCTTTCGCCTTGCGGCCTTTCTTCGCAGGCTTTGCGTCAGCAGCCAATTCTTCGCCGCCTTGCGCGGTTACCGTGACCGGAACTTCGAGCACAACGTCGCGGTGCAATCTGACTTTAACAGTGAACTCGCCGGTCTCCTTGATCGCATCGCGAAGAGCGATTCGGCGGCGGTCGATCTCATAGCCTTTCGCCTGGAGAGCTTCGGCGATGTCCATCGAGGTCACAGAGCCAAACAACGTTCCGCCTTCGCCGGCCTTTCGTTCAAAGGCAAGCTCGATAACGCCCATCTGGTTCTTTTGTGCTTCGGCAGTCGCTCGTTCAACCGCTGCTTTTTTCAAAAGCGCTTCGCGTTCTTTTTCGATCTGCCGTACGTTGCCTTTTGTAGCAAGTGTTGCCAGACCTTGAGGCAGCAAATAGTTACGGGCATAGCCGGAACGTACTTTTACAACCTCGCCCCGGCCTCCCAGCGTATCGATATCTTCTCTTAATAAAACTGTTGTTGATGCCATATCTTTACTCCAATGTAAGTGCGACGTCTCCTGCCGTTCGAACGGCTGAAGTCGTCACTCTTACTTTTACTCCGAAACGAAGGGCAGCATTGCCATCGCACGAGCGCGTTTGATCGCGGTCGCGATGCGCCGCTGGTCCTTTGCCGTGATGCCCGAAATACGCCGCGGCATTATCTTTCCGCGCTCCGGGATGAACTGCCGAAGATATTCGACGTCCTTCCAGTCAACGTAATCCGGAACCACCTGGCGTGGACGCCGACGCTGATAACGCCGCGGCATCTTATCGCCAAATTCTTCTTCGCCACCGCCCATTACTGCATCCATGGGCATATCCATTTCTTTCTCTGCCATATTTACCTCGCTCTTAGGCTTCGGCCTCTGCCATTTCTGAAGGTGCATCTTCCGTCTTACGGAATGTCGCACGGCGCTCGGCACGTTTTTCGCGCTTCGCCCTCATTTTGTCCGCTTTCTTCCGGTCTTCGTCGACACGCACTGTCATATAACGAATGATCATATCGTTAACGCGCATGCGGCGTTCAAGTTCGGCGATCTCCTGGCCGGAACCGCTGATCTCGAAAAGGACATAGTGGCCCTCGGTCTTTTTGTCGATCGGATACGCAAGGTTTCGACGCCCGACGTCGTCCATTCGAACAACGGTGCCGCCTTCCTTTTCGATCAGCTTCCCAACGGCTTCATTCAATTTCGCGATCTTATCGACGGCCGTTTCCGGGTCGATGATGTACATCACTTCGTACGTTCTATTTGCCATATATTCAATTCCATTTAGCCATCGCAGCGTCGACACCGTCAGTAATGACGGTCCTAACAGCTTCGGCCCCGTTCTTCAATACCTTTTCAATTGTTTCCTGCTCGCTTTTTCCAAAGTTATCGAGCACGAAATTCTTTGCATTCGCGATCGGATGCTCGGGCATGATACCGATCCGCAGCCGGATAAATTCGTTCGTCCCGAGGCAGTCGATGATCGACCTGAGACCATTTTGTCCGCCGTGCGTTCCGCGCGGCCGCAACCTGATCGTCCCGAGCGGCAACGCAAGATCGTCCGAAATTACGATCAGGCGTTCGATGCCGCGGCCGTCCTTTTTGATCAAGCAGCTAACGGCCTCGCCGCTCAGGTTCATAAACGTTTGCGGTTTTGCCAGCTCGACCTTTAGGTTTTCAATTACTGCGCGGCCAACGAGGCTGCGGCATTCGTCCCGCTTAACCTGGGTTTGCGCTTCGCGGGCGAGTTCATCGACTAACATGAATCCCAGGTTGTGCCTCGTCTTTTCGTACGAGGCTCCAGGGTTTCCGAGTCCAACGATAAGCCAGCTGCTCAAACTTACTCGCCGCCGCCGTCGCCTTCAGCAGGCGCTTCGCCTTCCTTGCCTTCGACTGCAGGCTCTGTACCTTCTTCAGCGACCTGCGGTTCAAGAGCAGCTTCCTTGACGACCACGATCGACGCCACAACTGTTTCCGGATCTTCCTGAATCTCGATCCCTTCGCCAACTTTCAGGTCTGAAACGTGTTTCGCGTGTCCTGCTTCGAGATCCGAAACGTCGAGACCGATGAACTCCGGTGTGTTTGCCGGTTCGCACAAGACCTTGATCTCGCGCATTGCCTGCGAAAGCACCGCTCCTTCTTCCTTCAACGCTTCCGGTTCGCCGGAAAGATGAATCGGCACAGTCATTTCGATCTTCTCGCCCTTTGCAAAGCGACGAAGATCCGCGTGGATCAAACGCCCTCTGATCGGATCGATCTGACGGTCCTGAAAAATGACGTCGTTTACGTCCCCGCCGATATCAAGCGAAAACACGGTGTTTACACCGGCGTCGGTCCTCAAGATCGCGGCAAGGTCTTTCAGGTTGGCAACCGCAGCCACGCTTTCCGTGCCGCCGCCATAAACGACAACGGGAACTTTTCCATCAGCACGCAGCCGACGGCTGATGTTCTTACCGCCCGCGTCTTTCTTTTCCGCTTTAATTACAAATTTTTCAGCCATAATCTTAATTCCTGATTCCAACCCCAGATCCGGCTCCGCCAATATGCAAACTGGAATCCGGATCAACGAATCAAATAAAGAGAGACGAAACGCTCGTTTCGTCGTGAATCGATTTGATCGCGGAAGCCAAAAGCTTTCCGACGCTCAAGATCTCGACCTTACCGCCATCCAAGAGCGGTTTTCCATTCACCTGAACAGGGATCGTATTCGTCACGATCACCTTTTTTAAATGCGATTCCGAAATATTCTCTACCGCTTTCCCAGACAAAACCGCGTGCGTAAAGCAGGCGTAAACCTCGTTCGCCCCGGCTTCGTGCAGCGCTTTCGCAACCTTGCAAATTGTCCCGCCGGTGTCGCACATATCGTCGACGATGAGACAATTCTTACCAACTACGTCACCTACGATGTTCATCACCTCGGCTTCGTTTGCACGCTCGCGACGCTTATCGCAAAGAGCAAGGCCGGCATCGAGTCGTTTTGCATATGCCCGGGCACGTTCGGCACCGCCGGTGTCGGGCGCGACAACTATCAAATTGTCGATCGGATTATTTCTAAAATAATCCACCACGATCGGCGCCGCATAAAGGTGATCAACCGGAATGTCAAAAAATCCCTGAATCTGTGCTGCATGCAAATCAACCGTCAAGATCCGCTGAGCACCGGCTTTCGTCAAAAGATTAGCGACGAGTTTAGCTGCGATCGGTACTCGCGGCCGGTCTTTTTTATCCGAACGCGCATATCCAAAGTATGGAATAACCGCCGTGACGCGCTCGGCAGAAGCGCGTACGCACGTGTCGATCATTATCAAAAGCTCCATCAAATGGGCATCGGTTGGCGGGCACGTCGGCTGCACGATAAATACATCCGAGCCGCGAACATTTTCGCCGATCGAAAAATTGAATTCGCCGTCCGAAAACCGGTCCGTTACCGCCTTGCTGAGATCGCAGGAAAGATGTCCAGAGATCTCCTCTGCAAGCTGGTGATGGGCATTGCCCGCGAAAATTTTGATGTTGCCGGTTACGCTCATCGCAAGATCTTCGCCCCGAGGCGTGAAATCCCTATCACCTGAAAAGAATCACGCGTGACGCGCAACCCATACAAACAAAAAAGCCGATCTTTAATTAAAGACCGGCCGTTCCGATAACTGAATTAAGTGGCTGGGGCGGGAGGATTCGAACCTACGAATGCCGGATCCAAAGACCGGTGCCTTACCACTTGGCTACGCCCCAAGACGTAATTTTCAGAAACTATCGGAAACGGCACGCCGGAAATGGAACTTCAGTTCCCGATTCCCAACGCTTCGCGATACTCATTTCGCGAAACAGCCGCTACGGCAAAACTTCGCCAGTTGGCTTCCTCGCCAAGGGCTTTCAATGCTGTTTGCCGTGTCTCTTCGTTGTCAAAAATTCCAAAGACGCTTGCCCCGCTGCCGCTCAACAATGCGTTTATAGCGCCGTGCTTGAGCAATTTGCTTTTCGCTCGCTTTATCTCAGGAAAAGCAGCAAAGACCGTCTTTTCAAAGTCGTTTTTCAACTCCGTGTGCAGAATATCAGCCGCACGGGAAACGTTGAGAATACGATTCGAGCCTGATTTTGTCAAGTTCGCGGCATCCAGATCCGCGAAGGCATTAGCGGTCGAGACCTGGATATTTGGCGTGACGATGATCATGTAGTTCGCCCGGAATTCATCGATCTGCCTAACGACTTCCCCGCGCCCTGTTCCGATCGCGGTGCCGCCATTCAGGAAAAATGGCACATCGGAGCCGATCGAGCCGGCAATTACTGCAAGCTGCTCGGTCTTTAACGCCAGGCCCCAAAGTTTTGAGAGTCCGATCAAGGTAACCGCAGCATTTGACGACCCGCCGCCGAGGCCGCCGCCGATCGGTATTTGCTTACGCAAATCAATATTCGCACCCGATTTAATGCGGAACCTTGAACGAAGTTCGTTCGCCGCACGAATTATTAGATTCGTATCGTTCGGCAAAAGATTCGCGTTATCACAAGTCAGTTCGAGACCCCCGTCATTCGAAGAAAACGTCAACTCGTCGCACCATGAGACCGTCTGAAAAACTGTCAATAATTCATGAAAGCCGTCGTCTCGTTTTCCGAGGATTTCAAGGAAAAGGTTTACTTTTGCGAACGATGGCAGCGTGAACGGCATCGCTTAGAGGATAAAGTTGCCACACGACAAAGTAAAAGAGCGTGCCTGATGAAGGACACGCCCTGTTCGAACTTTTAAACGCGATCGGAGCTAACGCGAAAGAAAAACCTGGGTGAAGTAAACCGTGCCGTCAGATGCGACTGCAGCGGCGATGGCTGACTGGTTATAAACTCCGTTGAGGATATTCCGTTTGTGAGCAGTTGAATGCATCCAGGTTTCGACCGCCATGGTTGCCGGATCTTCGTAGCCCTTCATCGTGGCGATATTTTCGCCGATCGCCAGCCATTTGACTCCAAGCCTGGCGGCCCGGCCATCCACCGTTTCGCCGTCGGGCCCCTTATGCGAAAAGAACCTGCTCTCCGCCATGTTTCGAGCATGCATACGCGCAAGGGCGGCAGCTTCATTGCTCCATTCGAGCATTGGAAGCCCAGAGATCTGACGTTCGGCATTCATTAATTCAAATGCGCGACGCTCGGTAGCCGACATTCCGCGGCTTCCCTGCGCTGGTGCAGCCTGGCGAACATCGCCGCGAACAGGAACCGACCCACCGATGTTATCAACCAAAATAGCGACAGGCCGTCCGGTTTGCTGAGCAAATGCACCGGCCGCAAAAATGAAAAATGAGAATACTAGGAAAATGGGGGATTTATTCAAATAACCTCACTTCGGCAGCCGGACGATTCAATTCGAATTCCTGGCTTTGCGCCCACCGCACGCGGTGGTTGCCTTTTCGGTCAAGGTTTGGCACCCGAAGAATGGAGTGCCGACATTTAAAGACATCAATAATAAACGGGCTTTTCCAGATTTCGTGCCGCGATGATCTAAAATAGATTTATGGATAAAGTACCGGTTGGTTTGACCAGGTCGAAGCCAGTTGAATCAAAAGCGGAAATAGATCCGGTGTGCAAGATGCTTGTAATGCCGGAAACTGCAGCGGCGAAATACGACTATGAAGGGACGACATATTACTTCTGCAATCCGGGCTGCAAAGAGAAATTCGCTGCAGATCCCGCGCGGTATTTGAGCGGACAGAGCGATTCGGATGGGATGGCCGCGGCACCGGCGGGCGAGTTTATCGATCCGGTATGCGGGATGAAAGTCTCGCCCGATACAGCAGCGGGCAAAGCCGAACATGCGGGCGAAACATATTATTTCTGCTCGACCGGGTGCGTAAATAAATTCAAACACGATCCGGAAAAATATCTCCAAACCAGGAGACTGGAAGACCTGCCGCAGAATGCGGAATACACCTGCCCGATGCATCCGCAGATCGTGCAGATCGGCCCCGGAACATGCCCCATCTGCGGGATGGCGCTGGAACCAAAGGTCGTCACACTTGATGACCTTCCGGACACAGAATATCTGGACATGAAGCGGCGGTTCTGGATCTCGGCTTTATTAACAGCGCCGATCTTCATACTCGCGATGTCGGAGATGTTCGTTAATTTCGACTCGCTTTTAGCCCTCCCTAATGGCCAGGCTTCTTCTTTCTCGTTGTGGATTCAATTTGCGCTGGCGACTCCGGTCGTGCTCTGGGGCGGCTTGCCATTTTTCCAGCGTGCGTGGGCGTCTGTGAAAAATATTAGCCCGAATATGTTCACGCTGATCGCTATTGGAACCGGTGCGGCTTATTTGTTAAGTTTGGCGGCGCTGTTTTTCCCTGATCTGTTTCCAGCGGCGATGCGTGATCCTCACACCGGATTGGTACCGGGTTACTTCGAGGCAGCGGCGGTCATCACAACT
>JBJMGN010000349.1:0-4087 GCA_045807885.1 Pyrinomonadaceae bacterium
TCGAAGTGGATTGCTCATTTAGGCATCAAAGACGTTTCACTCGATGGTTTCCGCATGGATTTGGACGGACGAATCACGTCTTTAGGGGACAAAGAATTTTACGAATTCGACTGACCAGATATTACTTCTCTAAAAACTTCGCAATTCCCTTTTTACAGTCGTCCGTCATGCGGGCACGGGCGTTGGTCTCAACGCCTTTGGCGATTGCGGTAGAGAGATCTTCGCTGTCGATGTCGTAGAGCAGACGCTTCGTCATCGCGACCGCCGAGCCGCTGACTTCGTCGTAACGCAAAGCATACTCGACAGCGGCGACGTCGAAGGCTTCGTCGTCGAAAATAGCGTTGGCGAGGCCGATCGCATTCGCTTCCTCGGCCGAAAATTCGAACCCTTGCGTTAGCAATTCAAAGCTCTTCTTTTCCCCGAGGTTCCGGCGCAGAATCGCTGCTACCATCGCGGGAACAAAACCGATCTTCACTTCCGGGTAACCGAACCGTGCTGAGCGCGTTGCGATTACAAGATCGCACGCCGTTGCTAAGCCGCATCCACCCGCAAGAGCGCGTCCATGAACTGCTGCTATAACCGGCACTTTCACATCGCGTATCAAGGAAAACAATTCCGCAAGGTTTCGAGCATCGTCGAAATTTTCCTCGTATGATGCCGAGGCGATCTTTTGAAGTGATTTCAAGTCGGCGCCGGAACAGAAATCCTTCCCCGCGCCGCGAATCACAATCGACCGCAGGGATTCATCCTGGTCCGAAACGCGAAGTGCGGATTTTAAAGAGTCGACCAGCGACTCGTTAAGCGCGTTCCGCTTATCAGGCCGATTCAAGGTCAGCACACGACAAGAATCATGGTTCTCGACCAAAAGCTCGTTCATCTCAATTCAAAGCAGCAGCTCTATCAATCTCAGCAGCGAATCGTTCGATCGTATTTGCGGCGATTTGGATCTGCTCCGCTGCCTCTTTCCAATTTCGCTGTTCGATCGCTTCACGAATACCCGGCAAAGTCTTTACGCCATAGCCGGTATAAAAACCCGGAGCGTAGATCTGGTGCCGGAACCAATCGCGACGCGGCAAACCTTCGCTTCGAGTCAGCAATCGCTCCGCACCATAAAGCAAGCGGTCAAGTTCGGCCTGTCGCGCAGCCAGCAAGGTCGAACGCTTGGTCTGGTAGCGTTTTGCACTTTCGTTGAGCTTTGCGACAGCATTCTGTAGCGGAGCAAAATTCAAAAACGGAACCGGATCTTTCTCTTTCGGAACAACGAATGTCTCGGTCGGGTCCTGAACCGCCTTCAGCATTCCATTCGCGATGATCTGATTCACCGTCTGCGTCTCCTCGCGCATTGTATCTGCGAGCCGCATTACTTCGTTAGCGTAACCGCCGACCGTATCGGCAAAATTCGAATATTCAAACGGAAGCGTCTCGGCATTAGCTAACCGAAGTGTTGCCCGGCCGCAAACCTTTGCCAACACGATTCCGTAAGCACCGCCCGGATCGACGAAGCGAGTAAAATGATCAAACGAATCATAGATCGAATGATACGAACCGCCGCCGTCTTCGCCGCCAAAACCGATGTTCAGTGACGCGATGCCGAGATGCTGCAGAAACGGAGTGAAATCCGATCCGGAACCCAGTGCGCCGATGCGCAGATCAGGCCGAGACATCGCTTCGGAGCGTTCCGCCGGACTTCCATTGACGATCTGATTTGCTCGGGTACGTTCCCAAACGGACATTTTTGTCTGCGGATCGGGGACGTCCTTTCCGACTTCGTTAATGAATTTCTCGAGAGTGTGCGAACCGGCCATTCCGAGAAAACCGCGGCCATTCGAATCAGTATTGATGTAAACGGCAGCCTTTTGCTCCAGTTCAGCCGCATGCGTTTCCACCCACTCGGTCGAGCCGAGAAGGCCTTCTTCCTCAGCATCCCACGCGGCAAAGACAATAGTACGCTTCGGTTTCCAGCCAGATTTTGCAAGTTGGCTCATTGCCTTTGCCTCCTGCATCATAGCAACCAACCCGCTCAGCGGATCGTTGGCGCCGTTGACCCAGGCGTCGCGATGATTGCCACGGATTATCCATTGGTCCGGCCGCTCGTTTCCTGACATCTTCGCGATCACGTCATAGATCGGTTTGATGTCCCAATTAAATTCAAGCTTCATCCGAACCGTCGGTGTTTTCCCGCCAAAGTGATAAGTCGTCGGTAAGGCACCGCGCCAACTATCCGGAACCACAGCTCCATCGAGATTTTTCAACAGCGGTAAAGCGTCGGAATACGAGATCGGCAAGACCGGTATTTTCGTCAGTGTCGGTGCAGTCTTGGTATCGATCCGTTTTGCGTCTTTCGTCGCACCGATACCTTTGGTCAACGGGTCACCGGGATACAGCGGCATGTCCATCACGGATCCGCGCTGAACGCCATTTTCACTTCGATAAGCGCCTTTCGGATAAACGTCGCCTTGATAATAGCCGTCATCACGCGGGTCGGAATAAATCAAACAACCTACAGCGCCGTGTTCGGCCGCGACTTTTGGCTTAATTCCTCGCCACGAACCGCCGTAGCGTGAGATCACGATCTTGCCTTTTACATCGATCCCAGCTTTTTCCAACTCTTCATAATCAGCCGGGCGGCCATAATTCACGTATACCAGCGGGCCGGTCACGTCGCCATCAATCGAATATGCGTTGTAGGTCGGCAGCTGCTCTGACTGCTGTCCGGAAGTCGCATCCTCCTTTAATCCAGGTTCGTTTAGCCGGAGCGTGAACTTTTCCGGACCGGTCATTTCGACGATCCTTGTCTTCGGCGTCGGAAACAAAACCTGAAATTCCTCGAGCTTGGTGTCATATCCCCAGGCCCGAAATTGCGACGCAATGAAATCGGCATTTTCTTTGTTGTAAGGCGAGCCAAGGTGATGCGGCCTTGCGGACAGACGCTTTAGCCAAGCCATCATTTCTTTAGAGTCTAGGTTCGTGTCGAACTTCGCTTCGAGAGCTGACTGCGCCGCTGAACCGGCATCTGAAAATCCAAGTTTTGATCTGCTGCCGATCGATGCATTTTGAGCAAGCGTCGATACAACAAAGATGCAAACGAACACAGCTCTAACAGGAAGGATCCGCATACTTAACTCCAATTTGAATTGATATGAAAGGCAAGCTAATTGTAAGCCACAATTACGGGATCAAGCTATTGCTCCAATAGTTTCGATTCTTCATCGGTAAGATCGATGTGCATACGGAGTAGCGCAGTGGAAAATGTCTTGCCCTGAGCGTCGGTCATTAGACTGAGTGTCCCGCCGCCGCCGAGCGATTCATGAAGCAGAAAATTCAAGGCTCCCAGATTCGGAAGTTCAAACCTTTCCACACCGCCCTTTACCATCGGCCCGAAATGCATTTTTACGGCCTCGGCGGTCACTGCACGCACCAGAATCGGGTAGATCTCTTCTCGAAAGGCGATCAATCCGACATTGGCCGTATCACCCTTATCACCCGAACGCGCGTGTGCGAGCTTTACAAGTTGAACCTTCATATTTCGATTAGTATCAAATTAATATTTTGGTCGGTTGGCCAATTCAGCCTATATTTAAGCTATGTTCTCGCAACCAGTTAAATATCGCAACCGCCCAATTTTCTTATGCTTTTTTGTTGCGGTTCTACTTTACGGTGCGATTAATACGGAAAGCCAGACGTCAAAGAATTTGACTGGACGGGTTCCGGACACTTCCGAACTTATCAACAAGGCGACGGCCGAAGCCTTCAACTACGTCTCTGAGTTTCGAAATCTTATCGCCAGAGAAAAAAAGACGATACGGACCTACGATAAAAAGGAAAAGCTCAAGGTCGAGCGAACGATCGTTTCTAATTTTCTGGTATACGAGCTGACAAATTCAAAGCGCAACATGACGGAATTTCGAAGCGTGCTCTCAGTCGATGGCAGAGCTATAGCGGATAGCGAAAAACGTGCGATCGATCTTTTCGAAAAGGTGTCTGCTAACCCTCTCAGTCAAAACGAGCTTGAGCGGCTTCAGAAAGAAAGCTTGCGATTCGACGAAGAACTTCGGATCTATGGCCTCACTCTTTACCAGGCGATAAT
>JBJMGN010000350.1:0-4704 GCA_045807885.1 Pyrinomonadaceae bacterium
CGATGGGCAATGACGCGGTGGTCGTTGGCACTAACGGCGACGACTTATACTTTTCGCCAATCCGTTTGGGAAACTCGCCTCGAGTAATGGAAAGCTATGCACGCAAGAATGCCTCACAGGGCGAACTGAGGAGTCATGGCTTCTTTTATAAATCGGCGGGGCCAGATTCGGGCTTGCTCGGATTACCGATAGCCCGCCAGGGGCGTTCGGGTTATCGACACCTTATCGAAGATTCCGCTGCTATAATTTTCCTCCGAAATGACAGCCTCGACCTGAACGAGATCGGTGAACTGGATGCTCGGAGCAGTTCGAATAAGGACAACTGCAAAGCGTCGTGCGTCGATTGGTATGGTAATGCCAGGCCGCTGTTCATTCGCGACCGTGTATTCGCACTGCTCGGTTATGAGCTCGTCGAGGCGAACGTGTCTGGCAACCGGATAGTGGAAACCCGTCGTATCAACTATTCGCCGGGCTATCAAAAACGATCGGCCGAGGACTAGATCACGGATAGTTCGAATTCAAAAAGGTCGTCGACTGGCGGCCTTTATTTTTTACCACAACACAGATCCATTCTCGGTCTTGATTGACTTCGGGGCCAATAACATCACACTGCTCAAGTTCCCGGAGAACTGCGTTTTCCTGTTCAGTAAGAATGCCCGAAAGCACAAGGAACTTATTCGCTTTAGCCAGGAGCATCGGCAATATCGGCAATATCACATCGAGGGTCAAATTGGCGCAAACGAAGTCAAACGACGGCAGGTCGATCGTGATCTCGCTGTCGCGAAACTCGATCCGATCTCCAACGCCGTTTGCTTGAGCGTTCTCGCGAGCGATCTTTACCGAGTCTGGATCATTGTCGATCGCAAAGATCGCATTATCTTTCGCAAGATTCGACTTCAGAGCAGCGGCGATCGCAAGGATGCCTGTGCCCGTACCAACATCAAGGAACGTATCACTCGGTCCGTATAGTTCATCGATCGCCGACAGGCAAAGTTGTGTGGTTTCATGCGTCCCGGTACCAAACGCCATATTCGGCTCGATACGGATCACGATCCTTTCCGGTTCATCGACTTTTTCCCATGGCGGGGCGATAACAAAACGGCCAACTGTGGTCGGTTTCCAATGCTTTTTCCATTCGGCAAGCCAATCCGTGTTCTGAACCTCGCTTCGTTCGATAGTGAGGATCGCGTTCTCGTCCAAACTATAGCTCCGGAGCGCGTAGTGGATCTCGTCCTGAACATTCTCTTCGTCAGGCAGCCGGTCGAAATATCCGACAACACACACGCCTGACGTCGGCAAACGCATGTAATCGATCTCGGTACCAAGCGCATTTAGTGAATTCAATGCAAACTCAATAGCCTCGACTGCCTCCTCCGTCACCGTTAGCCGCAGCGATTGCCACACCATATTGTCGTCTTTCATCTTTTAGATATTAGTACCACAAAACGGAGTTGCGGCCTCTGGTTCTCGGGAAACCGGAGGCCGCGAAATCGGAAGGCACAACTGTTGGCTATGCGGAGTTGATAGGCAAAAGGCGGTTTATTTACGGGTTGGTAATTGCCGGCTAGCAGACTGCTCCGCTTTGTCTGTTTCACCAGCTCGGGAAACTTGCTCCTTTGGTCGGGCAAGGCCATACTTTCGTGCCTCGCGCTCGATCGTCTTTGGATCTGATTTCAAATAATATATCTCTTCCTGCATGGAGAGATTTTCCGTTGTCGCCTGCTGAACTTTACCGTTCAGCTCATCAAAAACTCTGGACTCTTTCTTAAGGTCCGTATATGCCCGATAATTGATCGTCAATACGAGCATCAATACTAATGTGATCGCTGCAGCGACTGGCATCCACGAAGGCAAAACACGTTTTCTGGGCTCCTTTCGCCATCTGAGCGGTTTATTTACCACTCTTGCCCTGCTGCGTTTTACAACAACCTTCGACATCCTTTCACCCTAACAAGTACTGCCTCCCGGCATCGAGCAATTCTGCAAGGTCTTCCTTGCTTTCGCTTTCGGCGTAGATCCGAACCATCGGTTCCGTGCCCGACGGACGCATTAATATCCAGGCGTCGTTAGCGAATAAGAACTTCACGCCGTCCAAACGATTTATTTTTTCAATCTTGCGCCCGGCAATATTGTCCGGCTCCTCGGCAAGTTTTTCTTTCAATTTGGCGGCCACAGCGTCGTCGAGCTTTACGCCGATCCGCCCCGATTCCAATTGACCCACCCGTTGGTAAAGAGTGTCCAATTGCTCTGTCAAACTCTTCCCTCTCACCGCGACAGCTTCCGCTGCCAATAGGCATGCTATGATCCCGTCTTTTTCCGGGTAGTGCCCGCGTATCGAGAGTCCGGCGGATTCTTCACCGCCTAAGATGATCTCGTCTTTATTTATCAATTCGCCGATGTACTTAAATCCGACCGGCGTTTCGTAAAGCTTGAGGCCGCGATCTTTTGCGACCCTGTCGACCTGGTGCGATGTTGCTACGCTGCGTGCAACGCCCAGTTTCCATCCGCGGCTTTCCGCTAAATAATCTGTCAATAATGCGATCAGGCGATTAGGCGTTATGAATTCGCCGTTGCTGTCGATCACTCCAAATCTGTCGCTGTCGCCGTCCGTCGCCAGGCCAAGTGTCAAATCTTTTTCTTTTACCGCCGCTCGTAATTCGTCTACGTGCTCTTCCCCGGGTTCCGGCGACCGGCCGCCGAATGTCACGTCACGCCAATCGTGGATCGTCTCGACCTCAATGCCGTTGTCGCGAAGTATCTTGTCAAGATAACCGCGGCCCGTTCCCCATAAAGGGTCGTACGCGTATCGGGCCTTCGAAAGTTTTATTGCTTCAAGGTTTACTTTCGAGCTCAGATCTTCAAGGTATGCATTTCTCGGATCATGGTCAGTCACGCTGCCGCCGTCTGCATCATCTGGTTCGTCTTTAGCTTCGACCGCCGTTTCGATCTGTCGCGTTACTTCCGGCAACGCGGGTGCGCCATCTGACGTAGAAAACTTTATTCCCTGATATTCCGGTGGATTGTGCGACGCTGTAAAATTGATCGCTCCGCATCCATTCAAACTCCGGATCACGTGCGATATCGTCGGTGTCGGCACCGGGTGCGTGCAAAGCAAAACCGAAAATCCTTTTCGTTTTGCGATGTCCGCCGCAACCGCTGCGAACTGCTCCCCCATGAATCTTGTATCGTGGCCGATGATCAGGGTTTGTCCCGTCGTCTCATCCTGCCTTTTCAAATAGCTGCAGATCGCGTTAGTGACACTCCGAACGTTCTCGAATGTAAAATCGTCTGCAATTACCGATCGCCAGCCTGAGGTACCAAACCGAATTTTCATCCTGACGATGTATTCTCGATTGCAGTGTCGGAGAGCACTCGAACTACTAATTCAACTTTTTTGTTTAATGCTTTTTTTCCTACTACCCTTGAAGTGCTTAGAACGTTAACATAGCGCTTAGCCGATGTAAAGCGCTAATTATGATAATTAACATATTTTTTTCTAGTATTTACGTAGGTCTTTCTAATGTAAGACTTAACGGATGCGCTTAAGCAAAAAAATCACTCCAAAAGTGACAAATATCGGTTCCAGTTTCCGACTTCGTGAGGAAAAGTCTGATCAAGAATGCCACCTCTATTCGATCGTCGCCCTTGTCTGAAATGTCGCTTTCTTAAGCGCGCGTTTAACTGAAATCGCACATGGAGACTTGTTAGGCCAATTGTGAAATAGTGTGTGTCAAAACGACAACGCATTATAGATAAATGTACAATGTGTCATTACTATACAAGCCCTAAGATCACCCGCCGGCCGATAAGTCCAGCAATTCCTACGTTTCGCTAGTGAATAGCAATTCGTTTCAGAATGGCACACGCATTGCTAATGGAATCGATAGCTGTCCTTGCGCTCCACTTGTCCACACTCTAGAATATTGGATTTTCGCCTGAACTAAGGTGTCGCGCAGTAATTATTAATTGGAGAAAATATGACCAGACCGATCAAGCACGTTGAAAAGGGCCTTACATACATCGCAACAGGTGCATTCAACGCGATCAAATCAGTTAACCAGTTCAAACCGAATCCGTCGTTTATCCCTAAGTGGTCCGACAAACCTATCCTTAAATCGTGGCAGAAAACCAAGCCGACGCTTGGCTTCCCGCGGCAGACAGATTCACTTTGCCCGAACTGCGTTATCGAAGCACGCGAAGCGATCATCAGCGGCGACCGCGATGTTTCGACGCTTATCAATGAAAAGGTCGGCGAGATCAAGGCGCAGATAATCGAACGCGACGGCGAAGTTTGGATGATCAAAGATTGCCCGACGCACGGCCACTTCGAAGACATGATGGCGATGGACTCGAAATTCCTGCAGCACATCGAATCGCTCTTCCCCGGCCGTGACCAGCAGGCGCACAACGACGAGAAACTTCACAATCACGGTACGTCGACGATCAAGTACGGACGCGGTGCAGTGCTAACCGTAGATCTCACGAACCGCTGCAACATGATGTGCGACCCGTGCTTCATGGACGCGAACCAGGTCGGTTTCGTTCACGAGCTGTCGATGGAAGACGTGCAGGAAATTCTCGACAACGCGATACAGATCAAACCGCGTCGTCAGATGTCGGTGCAGTATTCCGGTGGTGAGCCGACGTTGTCGCCTTACTTCCTGGATGCGATCCGCTATGCGCGAAAGGTCGGATACAACTCAG
>JBJMGN010000351.1:0-3511 GCA_045807885.1 Pyrinomonadaceae bacterium
ACAAGGAACGTTCCGGATGATGTTCTCAAGCGTGTTGCGAAGAATGGCGGCGTGATAATGGTCAACTTTTACCCCGGCTTTCTCGATGCAAGAACGAATAATGAAGAGAACGCGCGAACCGCTCGTCTTAAACCGCAGGTGGATGCACTTCGCAAGAGATTTGAGAACGACCCAAAAGGTTATGCGGAAGCTGAGCGGAAGTTGCTCGCGGAAAACCCGATCTATATCGCCGACTACAAACGCATAGTCGACCACATCGATCACATCAAGAAGGTCGCGGGCATTGACATCATCGGCATTGGCTCCGATTACGACGGCGTTCCATATCTGCCTGCAGGGATGAATGGTATGGAAGACCTCGCCCTGGTCACGTATGAAATGCTGCGTCGGGGTTACACCGAGGCGGAGATCAGAAAGGTCCTCGGCGAAAACTTCCTGCGGGCGTTTGCTCAGGCTGAAAAGGTCGCAGGGAACCGCCAGATCAGCGGGCAGGGAAGTTTGATGCGGATCAAGAAATAGAACCGATCCGAAATGGGGTTCAGATGCAGGTGCTGTAATTTCGGCGCCTGCATTTTTGTTTGGCAGATTGCCTCTTTTACTATCCGAACGCGTCTTATGGAGCGGCAAGTAATCACTTGAAAACTTTTGAGGCGGGATAGAAAGGAAATGAAACATTTGGTCGTTTTAGCATTCGTATTGATCTTTGGGGTTTGTGCTGCATCGGCACAGGAGCCAACGCGGGTCCAGTTTACCAAGGGGAAAAACTTGGCGACGTTGCAGGGAACAACCGGAAATTACGGAAAAAGTTACGTGGTTCGTGCCAGATCGGGTCAAAAGATCGTACTGACCCTGACCCCGCGGGCCGGCGTCGGCATAAAGGTTGATACCAATGGTTCGTATGGCGAACAGGTTCTGCTTCGCGAAGAAAAAGGCGGCACTTTCGAAGTCGGGCTCGAAGAAACCGGCGACTACACTATCTTTCTCGGTTCGACAAGCGGCCGATCCGCCGCATTCACACTCACACTCAAGATCGTAAAGATGACGGATATTTAACGGACTAACGATCACGATTCACCCCTGAGCAAAAGAGGAACGGCTGCCGGTATGCGATGTACGGCAGCCGTTTCTTACCTTCCTTTGGAACTGCGAACAGGGCCTTAGCTTTGAAGGATACTTTTTGCGGGTATTCTCCGCCTTGCAGACCGGGCCCATGATGGCACTAGCGAGTAAAAAAGGAGAAGAATTATGTCTGCATTTGTATTGATCGACGTTCACGAAGTGACCGATGAAGAGAAGATGAACGAGTACAGGTCGAAGGTATTTGCCAATGTTGCGGAGTTCGAAGGAACGTATCGCGTGGTCGGAGGAGAACAGACCGAGCTTGAGGGCGAGGCTGCCTTCAAGTTCCCCGTTCTTATCGAATTTGCAAACAAGGAAAAAGCGCTTCGATGGTACGAATCGCCCGAGTACAGGCCGCTAAGGGAGCTTCGACTTGCCTCAACACACGGCACCGGCGTTCTGATCGATGGCGATGTCAATCCATTCGTGTCATAAGATAAGCGTGTAAATAAGGGCATAGCCGCCTGCTTACATGCCCTTACTCACGTGCGCGCTTCGGACACCATGAAGGAGAGAATGGGGTCAGACTTGCGATATTGCGATTCTGACGGTTCGGTTCGACAAGCGGCCGCTCCGCCGCCTTTACGCTTACGGTCAAGATCGTAAAAATGACCGATATCTAACGGACCCGCCGACCAAAAGTGTTCCATCCGGGCCGATCGTTCTGGTAATCTAGAGGCTCAGGTTTACTACCGATCGGGGAGGAAACAAGGCGTGCTGCAGTTTCAGAGTTATCCCATCTATATCGTGTATTCGCTGCATCGGCAGAAGGCGGTCAAGCAGCAATGGAATGGTTATTTCCGTGCGAAAGACGCTGCACTGGACAGGGCGGTCGCCCATCTGGCAGGACAGGAATTCGGCAAGGTCAGGCGTGACCTGGAGGTCGCGGGTGAAAACGACCGGAGGATCGACGCAGTTATCCAGTGGCAGCTGATCGACGATCTCGAGGGTAAATACAAAAGCGAGATCGCAGCGTACCAGAACGCGATCAGCAAGGTCCTGACGACCATCTCGCGCACGAGCATTGGAAAACAATTGCTCAGTATGATCGGCGGGCAGAAGGTATATATCATTCCGCAGGAATCCGATGGGCCGGCCAGGACGGGACTCTATCCGGACGAACAGGGCGGCGGCATCCGGATATCGTTCAGCCCGGAATATTTCAGCAGGGTTTATATCGGCCCGAGCTCTGTGGGCAGCGCGGTGGAGGACACGCTCTTTCACGAACTGGTCCACGCCATGCGCTACTCAAATAACAGGTATTTCCCGAGGAACCTGAGCAGTCCGGACTTTAATCACAATTCCGAGGAGTTTATTGCCGAACAGCTTGCAAACGTATATCACTCAAGCCGGGGCACATCCGATTTCTTAAGTAAGTATAACGGCGGGTACGCGCGCAAAAAACAGATGTACGAATATCTGGAAGAGAGCTCCGAGCTTGTTTACGCGATCAGGTTCTATTTGCAAACCGAGCCTCTCGCAAAATTTGCCGCCATGCTCCAACAGCCCTCTTATAATCCGTTTCGCGACTACAAGGAGCTTGAAGACAAGTCGTATCTTCGCATGTTCCCCTCAGAGGACGACCCGTTCAAAAAGCCGTGATCTTGTTTGAAAGGAAATGGACATCAGCCGGCGATCCTGCGCGTTCACCGTCCGCGCCGTTGTTGCGATCATCCGGCCTTTTATCCGCGATCAACAGACGCTATGGACGCCAAAGCTTTTGACGATTTTCCAACCAGCGGCTGTCCATCTCAGAAAGTAGTTATGTCGCTGGTCCGAATCCTCGCCGGTAACTTTTACTTTCAGATACGCGGAGCGATGGTCCCGACTGAATCCGATTCGTGAAAGTTTAAGATAAAATTGTGCTGCTGGAAATCTCTGATAAAAAGCCTCTCCCCATCCCGGGCCACAAAACGGTAAAGCCAGAGGCTTGTTTTCTGTCCGCGCACGTTCTTGCTCTGCTTCGAACTTAAGCCTTCCCTTCTCTATTAGCTCGAGTATCTCTGATTCACTAGCGACGGAGTAATCGAAATTTACTGCAAACTTCGGCTTAATATCCGCTTTTTGCTTATTTCGCTCGTCAAAACTTTGGTAAACGCTGCTTTTGGAAGGCTCCGCACTATCCTCGGTGTCCGATCCGGTTCGCGAAAGGATCAAGAATCGCTTTGCGGAATCTTCCTTATTATCTCGACGATGTCCTCGAACCCAGTCTCGCAGTGCCAAACTATAAATTCCGTATTCTTCCTTCGTCAGCGAGGGTTGACCGACACCCACCTGACCAATGAAGAGCACGAATAGTCCAAGTACAATCAATTTCATTCTCAAGATAGATGTCCTGATCGAGATTCGAGTTTTAGATGAGCGAGAAGCGGACCAGGCTTGTGATATTGCC
>JBJMGN010000352.1:0-5734 GCA_045807885.1 Pyrinomonadaceae bacterium
CCACCTGGAAAAAGGATTGTTTCTCAAGCTCAATGACTCAGATCGTTGGAGCCGGATTGGCGGGATTGATATACAAGCTGATCAATTACGGCGACCTCGTTACATCGTCGATCGCGTTTGTTGCATTGGCTGCCGCATATCTGAATTACCGCCAGTCGATCGGCGAAATTAACGATGCGATCGGTCAGGTGGAGGTAGCGGAACGTGCTAAGGCCGAGGCAGAGCGCGAACGTCGTGTGGAAGCGGAAAACCATGCGGATCAGTTGTCCCTTACCCTTGAAAAAGAAGAAATCGCGAACGAAGCTCTGCGTAAAAGCGAAAAAGCGTTTCAGCACGCGGCGCTTCATGATTCGCTTACCGGTTTGGCAAACAGGAAAAATCTCTGGGGCGTGCTTTCAAAGATGATCGTCGAATATAAAGACGATCCGGCAACGGCATTCCAGGTTCTATTCATTGACATTCGAAGTTTCAAGAACATAAACGATTCACTTGGCCATTCGATAGGAGATAAGGTCTTAACGATCGCTGCGAAGCGGTTCGTGCGGATGCTCGGACCTGGTGATGTAGTAGCGCGTATCGGCGGAGACGAATTCGCTATCGTGCTGCGAAATCTCGCGACCGCGGGCAAGGCGCAAAAGGTTGCACGCCGTATTCACCAGAGTATTACGCAGCCATTTGCGTTAAGCGGTAACAATATCTCTATTGATGTAAATATCGGCATCGCTCCGTGCGATGCCGAATACAACACGCCTGAAGAGATCCTTCGTGATGCAGACATTGCGATGCATTATGCGAAGGAGAAAGAAAATGGATTCGCAGTATTTACAAAAGAACTGCGTCACCGATTTCTCGAACAGATCCGTTTCGAAATGGACCTGCGGCACGCACTTGATCGCGGGGAGCTTTCAATGCATTACCAGCCGATCGTGGCGATCTCGGATGGCAAACTGATCGGGTTCGAAGCATTGCTTCGCTGGCAACACGCGGAATTCGGGTTTATTCCACCGAACAAATTTATTCCTGTTGCAGAATCGTCCGGCCTCATTCAGCCGATCACCGTTTGGATACTTCGCGAGACAAGCAGACAGCTCGCCGAGTGGCAAAAGATTGCACCGGAATATCGAGAAATTATGGTCAGCGTTAACATTTCCGGCAAGCATCTTGGAAATGATGACCTAATAGACGACGTCGAAAATGCCCTCGCAGATTCGGGAATTCGACCCGAGACCTTGAAGCTGGAAATGACCGAAAGCACAGCGATGGAAAACGCCGAACACACCATCAATTTGCTCAACAGGTTGAAAATGATTGGAGTGCAGCTGAGCATCGATGATTTCGGTACCGGGTTTTCATCCTTGAGCTATTTGCAACGGTTGCCGTTCGACACTTTGAAAATCGACCGATCGTTCGTCTATTCCGTTGGTGAGCAAGGTGAGAATTCGGAGATCCTGCAAACGATCATTTCACTTGCAAAGAACCTAAAGATGCGTGTGATCGCGGAAGGGATCGAAACCCCTAGTCAACTAGCCGTATTGAGAAATTTGGGTTGCGACTACGGCCAGGGTTACTTGCTCGCAAAACCGAAATCGAAAGACGAGACCGAAAAATTGCTTTATCAACGACCGAGTTGGATACCCGACCCGTCCGATTTCGAACATACAACAACCGGAATAATCACGGAGCATAGCATTCGGGTTTCCTGAATTCGGATCAAGTTTTGCTTTTTACAAAGCCTCGCAATTGCGAGGCTTTTCTGTTTCCCTAAATGATGCCCATATCTCTATTGATTCCTCGGGTTCCAAAACGCGAAAATGCGGTTTATAATCGTTGAAAAATCGAAATCCCGTGAGGTAAAAACAAAAATGATCCGAAAGCTCGTATTCTGTCTGGCGATATTCTCTTTTGTCGCCATCTCGGTTCCCGCTCAGAACGGCGCCGACTATCCAAAGGCGAAGAAGGTCGAACAGGTTGATGATTATCATGGCGTGAAAGTCGCCGATCCATATCGCTGGATGGAAGATACGAAATCGACCGACACGCAATCGTGGATCGAACAACAAAACAAGATCACTGACGCCTATCTTGGTTCGATCGCCGAACGTGACCATTTGAGAAAGCGTTTTACCGAGGTTTGGAATTACGAACGTTATTCGGCACCTCGAAAGGTCGCCGACGGGTTTTACCTTTACTCCAAGAACGACGGGTTGCAGAACCAGAGCGTACTATATCGTGCGACTTCGATAAACGATCCGGGCAAGGTCTTTTTCGATCCCAACAAATTAAGCGAGGACGGCACTGCGGCACTCAGCGGAAGCTCGTTCACCGACGACGGTAAGCTTTGGGCTTACGGCATTGCACGGTCCGGATCGGACCGCACCGAATGGCGGGTGATGAACACCGCTACTGGCGAACACCTGCCGGACACGCTGGCGCCTAATCGACAAGGCGGCATTTCATGGCTAAACGATAATTCCGGCTTCTTTTACAGCGCTTTTCCGCAAACTACCAGCGGCGGCGAATTGAAGCAGGAGACATTCAATCAGAAAATTTATTTTCACAAGCTCGGCACTCCGCAGTCGCAGGATTTCATCGTTTATGAACGACCCGATGATAAAGAGCTGTTCGTTGGCGGTGACGTCACTGAGGACGGCAATTACTTCATTATAAGCGTCAACAAAGGTACACGGCCGGAGAACATGGTCTATTACATGCCCCTTTCCGGTTTTGATCCTTCTACAGGCTTACTAAAGAATTATGTCCCGGGATCCGCCATTCCGGATAACGATATCGCCGCTCGACGCCGGTCGCAGATTCAGCCGCTCGTCACGACACTCGAAGCAAGTTATTCATTCATCGGTAACGACGGGCGAACCTTTTATTTTTCGACTGACAAGGGTGCTCCGCGAAGCAAGGTTGTTGCCGTGGATACGATGGTGAAGCTAGGCAAGTGGTCGGACGTTATCCCAGAGTCAAAAGACTCATTACAGGGCGTGGGACTGCTGAATGACCAATTTGTTCTGTCTTACCTTAAAGACGCGTCCTCAAAGGTTCGCATTTTTGACATGAAGGGTACGCCTGTTCGCGACGTTGAGCTGCCCGGCATCGGCTCGGCCGGCGGATTTGGCGGACGCCGAAAGGAAAGCGAAACATTCTACACTTTCTCCAGCTTCAATGCTCCGCCGACCATCTATCGTTACGATATGAAGACCGGTAAGAGCTCGGAATTCAGAAAGGCAGGAGTAAAATTCGATGGATCGCAATATGAAGTCAAGCAGGTCTTTTACACCAGCAAGGACGGTACAAAAGTACCGATGTTCCTCACCTATAAAAAGGGCATCAAGCTAGATGGAACGAACCCAACTCTGCTTTACGGGTACGGCGGCTTCAATATTTCGATGACGCCGGGCTTTTCAGTTTCGCGTGTGCCGTGGCTCGAGATGGGCGGCGTTTACGCGGTCGCGAATATCCGTGGCGGTGCCGAATACGGTAAGGAATGGTGGGAAGCAGGCTCGCGTTTAAACAAGCAGAACGTGTTTGACGATTTCATTGCCGCCGCCGAATGGCTGATCGCGAACAAATATACGAGCACACCGAAGCTTGCGATACAGGGAGGCTCGAATGGCGGCCTGCTTATCGGAGCGGTTCTTAATCAGCGCCCGGACCTTTTCGGTGCTGCTCTCCCGGCAGTCGGAGTGATGGACATGGTTCGCTTCCCGAAATTTACCATCGGCTGGGCCTGGACATCGGATTATGGCTCGCCCGACGACGCAAAGGATTTCAATGCTCTTTACAAATATTCGCCTTTGCACAACATAAAACCTGGCACGAAATATCCGGCGACTCTTGTGACCACATCCGATCACGACGACCGGGTATTTCCGGCTCATAGTTTCAAATATGCTGCGGCGCTCCAGGCAGCACAGGCCGGTGACGCTCCCGTCCTGATCCGAATTGAAACAAAGGCTGGTCACGGTGCCGGCAAGCCGACGGCTAAGCAAATCGAGGAACAAGTAGACATCTACGGTTTCTTGATCCGAAATCTCGGAATGAAACTCGAACCATAATTCGAACTACTAAGAAAAAAATCGGCCGCTCGAAATCTCGGGCGGCCTTTTCATTTGATCAAGATTGTGTCGTTCGAGAGATCTGAAACGTTCGGCGGAGCCGGCGAAAAGATCATAGAAAAGTTTCGCGATTTATCTGGCGGGTCGAATTTGCTAAGTTTCGAGGCGTTCTTTTGCGCGGACGATAAAGACCTTTATCATTTCGGCGATGCGTTTCGCCATTTCATTGCTGATAAGGGTCTCGCCAGCAAGGCCCGCAAGCATGTGAAGTTCGCGTGCAGATTTGCGGCGGAGTTCGACCATTTGTGAGAAGTGCACAAGGGTCACGTTTTTCGCTTTTTCAAGGAACTCAGCTGAAAAACGCAGGAAGTTTTGCTGTTCAGGCGCTGCAGGGAACCATTCGACGCGGTCTTCCGAGTTCTCAGAAAGCTCAGTCGAAAATTTGGTCATCATCGGCCCTACAAACGGAATATCAGCCTCGATCTTCCAATGCGCGACGCCCTTCGCGTCAGTATGAATGCTGAGGATGCCCGGCATCAGGTCAGCGAAATTCTTCAGGTCGACAAAAAACTCTCGCACACGTTCCGCGCTCGACCGCACTTCGATGTTATCGCTGTAACCCGCTTTGATAGTGAACATACCTAAAAAATGTAAACCGGAACGTGGAAAACGGAGAGTATACATCTGTACGATGCATTTCAATCATTTTCCACTGTCTCCTTTCAGTTTTCAACTATTAAAACACTCCGTTGAATAAAATCGAATTGAAAAATGGTCTTGTCATGCCTCGCGTCATTCCGCGAAAGAACGGATCTTCGGCAAAAAGGATGACGTGGCCGGAGCCGTTCGACTCATCGATTACATAAGAAGTGCCTTTTAACAAGCGTTCCGTGTTGCCCTCCCAGACAAATCCGGAGATCGTCAAAGGCGATCGAGGCTCAGCGTCGAAAACAAGTGCATTTGCGCCTTCCTTTGAATATCGGAAGAAATAGCCGCTCGCAAGCAGGACCGGCACCTCGTCCTGGTTTACCCCGTAATTCAAATATGTAGTTCGGTCCACAGTCGCACGCATTATCGAACCAGGCAGCGCCTCGGGTACTTTATTGGCATTTGCCGACGGAGATGCGATCGGCGGTAGACTTTGCGATACGCGTTCTTTTCGCTCCGTTCCAAGATCTGCGGGCGTCGGCTCAGGCTTCGGAGATGCCGATGGAGAAGGCGAAGGTTTCGCGTCCTTCGAGTCATCTGCCTTGCTTTTCTGCTCGTCATCATCACTTCCGACTAGCTTCGTCGATGTTAAGCCAACATCCTTCAACGCAGCAAATACCGACGCACCGCTGATCGTTACGATCGTTCCCCCGCTTGACGCAAACTCTTTAAGCGCCGAAACCCCGCCCGCTCCAAACGAGCTCATATAGCGGCTCGCATTTCCTTCGGGCAGGATCAATACATTCATGCCGCGAAGGCCGCCCCCGCGGATCGATGCGATGGTCATCGGCGAAAATTTGATGCCGTATCGATCGAACGTCCACCACAGCGAACCATACGATTCCTGCGTAACGCCTTCATCTGCGGCAACAACGATCTTTGGCTCTTTCAGAGATATTACCGCTTCGCCGCCGACGCTAGTGTCGCCCTCGTCGGAATATCCGGAATTTACTGCCAACACG
>JBJMGN010000353.1:0-15587 GCA_045807885.1 Pyrinomonadaceae bacterium
CCGCGCACCCAAATATATAGAAACAGGAACCCACAGATCTTAGCGATGAACAGTACGTGGCTGACCAAAGCGTACGGTATAGAGCCGACTTCAAAAACATAACTCACGAAAGGCGTATACCATCCGCCCAAAAACAACACCGTGCACATTACCGAAACCGTGAACATGTTCACGTACTCTGCCATGAAAAAGAGTGCGAATTTCAATGCCGAATATTCGGTATGAAATCCGGCGACCAATTCGGTTTCGGCCTCGGGCAGATCGAAGGGCACGCGATTCGTTTCGGCAAACGCGGCGATCAGGAAAACAAAAAATCCAATGATCTGCGGAATGATGAACCATCGGAAGGGCGACTTCGTCTGTGCTTCGATAATACCGTTCAGGTCGAGCGTTCCAGCAAGCATGACCACGCCAAGAACCGAAGCGCCCATCGCCAGTTCGTACGAGATCATCTGTGCTGACGAGCGAAGCCCGCCCATGAGCGAATATTTACTGTTCGACGACCAACCGGCTAACGCGATGCCGTAAACTCCGACCGACGTGATTCCCAGCACAAACAGAACACCCACATCGATCCGGGCGATCGTAAGCGGCATATTCATTGCCTGCGTCGCAAGTGAAGTGATTGCCGGGCCAACCGTCGGCCAGTCAACTACATAGGGAATTAACCACCCGAGGGGATCGGCGAGCCTTGGGCCGAACGGGTAAACAACGATCGGCATTAGCGCGCAGGTTAGCGCGACGAGAGGCGCAAGAAAGTAAACGAACTTTGTCGATTTGTCGGGAACAAGGTCTTCTTTGAAGATGAATTTTAGAAGGTCCGCAAAAGGCTGCAAAACGCCCCAGGGCCCGACACGATTTGGCCCAACGCGGCCCTGCATCCAGCCGAGCACTTTTCGTTCGGCAAGAACGGTATACGCTACGATCATCAGAACGCCCTGAAAGGCGAGCAGTATCGCGACTGTGTACACCACGAACGGAAATGCCGTTTTTAAAACAGATTCCATAGACTTCGGCAGGGGCCAACCAATTCGAAGGGCTAACCTGCTGGTTCATTTAGCCCTTCCTAACGGTCAGGCTTCTGCAATACAAAAACTCTAACGGCCGCCGACATTCGAGCGGTCGCCGACACCCACCGTGGCTGCTTCGGCGTTTCCGTTTTCTCGACTCGAACCATCAAGCTCAAACTGCTCCAGCGGCGAAACTAGCAGATTTGCCGGCTTCGGGTTGCCGTTTGCCAGCAGATGAAATTGCGGCGTCTTGCTCGTCATCGTCGTTAGGCGATGCAGCTTATGTCCGACTTGCGGCATTTGATAATATTTCTCGCCCGGCTGCATCTTCTCCACGGCCTTACGCAACGTTTCGACATCGCCGGCCACGCCGCGTTCGGCAACGCTATATTTTGCCTGAACCGGATTCGATTCGTCTTTGAGTATCGGATACCGCAAGCCTTCGTATGCGGGTACCGACTCCGCGATCGAGCGAAAGATCGTGGATGCGGAAAATTCAGCGTCGATCTCGGCCCCCATCGCTCGTGCAAGAAGCAAGGTGATCATCCAATCGGGTTTTGATCGATGTAACGGTTCGATCGATTTGCGGACACGCTGCACTTGACCGGCATTGTTCGTGAATGTGCCATCCACCTCAGCAAAACTCGCGGCCGGCAAAACGACATCTGCATGGTCGGTCGTCTCGGTCTCGAAAAGCTCTTGTACAACGACGAATTCCTTACCGGCCAAAATGCTCGCATCCTGCAAGCTTCCAGCGATCATCAATGCCTTGGAATTCTTTGCAACCTCGCCGACGGTTTTAGCTCCCGGCAGCATATCGATTGCGCCGACCGAATTGTTATATGGTGCAAGCGGGTGCAGCAGAACGCGCCGCCCTTCGCCATTCAAACTGGAGGCGCCGGCAGCTATGATCGCTTGAGCATCGCTTGAGAGCTCGGCACCAACCATGATGATAACGTCGCCCTGTGATTCCGAAATAGTTTTGCGCGCCGCATCGATCTCATTCGCGTCGATGCCCATTTTGGCAGCGATGTCGCTGTCATATTTCGGATCGACGGCAGCCAAAGCAAATGCATCGATCGAGCCGGCATTTACGTGGATAAACTGTGAAGCGCGCGTGGTTAACCTTATCGGCGTATCGTTAACGACGATGAATTTCGCTCCGCCGTTTCTTACGGCCTGGCGGATCTGCTTCGCAGTATATGTTTGCTCTTCGTCTGGTTCGCCGCCGATCAAAAGGATCGTGCTCGCATGACGGATCTCGTTATGTGTACAAAGCGGAACGCTGAGGTTTGCGAAAAACGCCGACATATCATGCTTGTCCGATATCGCAAAATTGCTTGTACCGACAAGTTCTTTTGCAAAATCGCCCAGCGTAAAAATCGATTCGTTCGTGAGCCGCGGACTCGCGATCACGCCGACCGAATTTCCAAAGCTTGAAAGCTTTTCAGCCGAAAATTTGATCGCGTCGTCCCATGTCGCCGGGATCAATTTGCCGCCTTTCGAATAGCGGATCATCGGAGTCTTGATGCGGTCGGGATGATTAATGAACTCATGCGCGAACCGCGCCTTCACATCCAGAAACTCACCGTTCAATCCGTTGACGTAGCGGTCGCGGGCCACGATCCGGTGTACCTCGCCGTTTCGCGATCCTAAAGAAAGCTGCATTCCGTCGGACGAATAAACGTCCGTCGTTATCGTCTGATCGAGCTCCCATGGACGCGTCTCGTGGCGATAGACACCATCGAGCAGCGTTCCGGTCGGGCAAACTTCGATACAGTTTCCGCACTGCGAACAATTCAGCCAGCCGCCATAAGTGCCGATGACGGTACTTGCGCCGCGATTGCCTGCTTCGATCGCGTCCTCACCCATCCATTCCGAGCAGACGCGCGTGCAGCGTTTGCACAAAATGCATCGCTGCGGGTCATTAGCGACGATCGGTGAAAGGTACTTCTCGGGCTGGCGATTTTTCGGCTCCTTGAACCGTTCTTCGACATCGCCCCAATCGAAAATGACTTCCTGTAGTTCGCATTCGCCTCCCCGGTCGCAGACCGGGCAATCCAGCGGATGGTTAGCGAGCAAAAACTCACCCATCGAACGCTGCGCCTTTTCTATTTCTGGGCTCTGCGTCGTAACGACCATGCCGTCGGTGCATTTGATCGTGCAGGAGGTCTGCAGCTTGGGCATTTTGTCTATGCGGACAAGGCACATTCGACACGACGCCTGTGGTTCGAGATCTTTGTAGTAACAGAATGACGGAATGCTGTTCTCGTTCTCGCGACACACGTCGATCAGAACGGCGCCCTTCTCCGTTTCGATCTCTTTTCCGTTAATCGTTACCTTTATCGGTTCTGACATCAGTTCGATTTAGTTATTTGCCCTTTTTTGCGGGCTTCTCTTCGCCTTCCTTTGGAGGAACGTTTTTGGTTTTCGGTTTCTGCCGCGTTTTGCCAAAGCTTCCGGCAAAGATCTTTCCTCGTTTCGTTCTCTTATCGCCTTTTCCCATTTCTTATCAGAGTTCTCCTAATAAACCTTTAGTGCGTGCCGTTCGAAGACGCGCCGTTTGTGATCCAACGTTTGAAATCGTCTGGAAATTGTTTGATCGCGCTCTGTATCGGCCATGCTGCGGCATCGCCGAGCGGGCAAAATGATTTGCCTTCGATGTTGTCGCAGAGGTCAAGCATTAGCTGAATATCTTCGGGCCGACCGCCGCCGGATGTGATTCGCGAGAATATTTTTACCAGCCAATCCGTTCCCTCGCGACAGGGCGTGCACCACCCGCAGGATTCGTGCTTGTAAAACTCCGTAAGATTTTTCGTTGTTTCGACGACATCGACCGACTCGTCCATCACCATCATTCCGCCGGTGCCGAGCATCGAGCCAGCTTCGACAAGCCCTTCGTAATCAAGCGTGACTTTTTTGCCGACGATTTGCCCGGCGTTCATTATGTACACGCTGGAACCGCCCGGAATCACTGCTTTTAATCCCCATTCGGCCCGAAGCATGCCCCCGCAGTCGTCCATGATGAACTTTTCCATATCGGCATAGCCCATCGGAAGTTCATAAACACCGGGCTTTCTCACGTGACCGCTGATCGACCAGAGCTTTGTTCCGCCTGATTTTTCTGTTCCCAAATTTCGCCATGCTTCGCCGCCTAATTCGATGATCTGCGGAATGGACGTAAACGTCTCCACATTGTTCACGATCGTCGGCGACGCATAAAGTCCTTCGACGGCGGGGAATGGCGGCTTCATTCGTGGATGACCGCGAAAACCTTCGAGTGAGCTTAGCAACGCAGTCTCTTCGCCGCAGATGTATGCTCCCGCTCCGGTGTGCGTATGGATGTCGATATCGAAGCCCGAGCCGAGTACGTTCTTGCCAAGAAAACCGGCCTCGCGAGCTTCCGCCAATGCAACGTCCATTATGTCGATCAGGTATTTATATTCGCCGCGGGTGTAAATGTAACCCGTGTTCGAACCCAGCGCCCACGCCGCAATGATCATCCCCTCGATCATCGAATGCGGATCGCGTTCCATCAGGTATCGATCTTTAAAGCTACCGGGCTCGGATTCGTCCGCATTACAAACTACATATTTCGGCTTTGGATTGTCTTTCGGAACGAACGACCATTTCATTCCGGTCGGAAAGCCCGCACCACCGCGTCCACGCAACGCGCTTTTCTTTACCTCGTCAATGATGTCGGCCGGCGACATCCCAAGCGCTGTCTTCAGCGACTTGTAACCGCCGGTGTCCTGATACACCTTCAGCGTGTGCCCATCCTGCATGTGCACTCGCCTCAATTGCAATGGTTCACAACCGATTGCCTTTATTTCCATAAACTACAGAAGTTTCTTGAATTTCTCGATAGATAAACCGGCGTCACGAACGATGCCACCCATCGTCAGTGAATTCACAGGATTATGCCTCGGAATCGTGATAATGCGTTCGCCATTTGTCATCACGATATGCTTGCCTTGTCGTGCGATCCAAAATCCGTCCTTTTCAAGCGCTCGAACAGCTGCAAGATGATTTATGCCGGGGAGTTTCGGCAACTAGATCGCCACCTCCACCTCGCGAACGTCGGCATCCACTAATTGCTCGTCGAGAACTCCCAGATATTCCTCGATGGCGTCTTTAATATTCTGCAAAGCTTCGATTTCGGTTTCACCTTGCGACCAGCAGCCAGGCAACACGGGACACGAAACGCTATAGCCTTCTTCGGATTTCTGGAGCACTACTTTGTAAAACATACTATTCGCAATTGGTAAGAATCTTATCTACCTTGTCGGTAGTCAAATCCTCGTGATAATCAAACCCGATTTGCATCATCGGCGCGGTACCGCAGCTTCCTAAGCATTCAACTAGCGATACAGTGAACTTTCCGTCTTCCGTCGTTTCACCGGGATGTATGCCGAGTTTCGAGCAAATATGTTCCGTGATCTCAGGCTCGCCCATGATCCTGCATGAAAGCGTCTTACAGATCTGGATGTGATGCCGGCCGACGGGACGCATGTTCAACATCGAATAGAACGTCGCCGTTTCCCAAACGTCCGTTACTTCCAGGTCGAGAAACCGGGCAAGAAAATTAACTCCCGGATTATCGATCCAACCGCGTTCGCGCTGAACGAGCATCAACAGTGGTATCAATGCCGAACGCTTTCGCTCTGCAGGATACTTCGCAAGATGCGATTCCATCTCGGCGACGATCTCCGGCGAAAAATCCGCGACCTCGTCTGAATAGACGATCTGGTCTGTATATGTTGTCGGTGTAGCGGCCGCCATCGTTAATCAACGCAAAATGTAGAATGCAAAATAAACAATGTCAGAATTCAATTTTGCATTTTGCATTGTGCGTATTGAATTATCTGTCTATTTCTCCAAGCACGATATCCAAGCTTCCTATGATCGCAACCACGTCTGCGATCATTTCGCCTTCACTCATTACGGGTAGTGCTGAAAGATTGACGAAGCTCGGACCGCGGAAATGCACACGATCTGGTTTCGGCCCGCCGTTCGATCTCATATAAACGCCGAGTTCGCCCTTCGATCCCTCGATCGGTAAATAAACCTCACCGGCCGGCACGTTGAACCCTTCGGCGACGATCAGGAAATGGTGGATCAGCGAATCCATATGCTTTCGCATATCGTCCCGATCCGGGAGTACGACCTTCGGCGCGTCGGCCTTTGTCGGACCCGGTTTCAATCGTTCCAGCGCCTGCCGGACGATCTTGTGCGACTCGCGAAGCTCGCGCATCCGAACCATAAATCTCGACCATACGTCTCCATCCGGCTCGACAGGAACCTCGAAATCGTAAGTTTCGTAACCCGTATACGGATTTGCACGCCGGATGTCCAGGTTAACTCCGCTGCCCCGTAAACTTGGCCCGGTCAGTCCCCAATCGATCGCATCCTCTTTAGAGATGATACCGACGCCCTGCGTCCGGCTGTGCCAGATCGTGTTGCCGGTGATAAGCGTGTCGAACGTTTTGAGTGCATCCGGAAATCCTTCTAAAAATTGCTTTACGCGATTTTCGAATCCTGCCGGCAGGTCCATCATCAAGCCGCCAATTCGGAAATAGCTCGGCGTCATTCTGCCGCCTGATGCGGACTCGATGATGTTCAGGATCTTCTCGCGTTCCTTAAAGGTGAACCAGAACGGCGTCATAGCGCCCATGTCGAGACATGATGTTCCGAACCAGACCATGTGTGATGCGATCCGCTGCAGCTCGCACATCAAAACGCGGATAACCTGGGCCCGTTCGGGAATTTCAATGCCGAGCAGCTTTTCGGCCGCCATCACATACGCAAGATTGTTCCCTAACGGATTGAGGTAATCCATCCGGTCGGTGATCACTATTCCTTGCTGGTATTTCTTGTATTCAAAGAGCTTCTCCATTCCCGTATGAAGATAGCCGATGTCTGGGATCGCCTTAATGACGAGCTCGCCGTCAAGCCGCAGATCGAGCCTCAGAACGCCATGCGTCGAAGGATGCTGAGGGCCCATCGACAGCGTCATCTGCGATTCGAGGGGCTGGTCCCGCACCTCGAACTGGCTTGGAATGTCCTTTACAGCGGTGCTCATTTAATTCATGCTGTACGGCTCGTAGCCGCGCAGCGGGTAATCCTTTCTTAATGCGTGCCCGTCGAAATCGCTCGGCAAAAGAATACGGCGAAGGTCGGGATGCCCTTCGAACTTCACACCGAACATATCGAAAGTTTCACGCTCGTGCCAGTCGGCGGTGCGCCATATATGCGTGACGGTTCCAACGGTCGGCGAATCCTCGGACAGCAAAACCTTTAATCGCAATCGGTTGTGATGTACGGTCGAAAACAGATGGTAGTTGACCTCAAAGCGAGGGTCTTCCTCCGGTCCGCGATCACACCCGCAAATATCTGCAAGCAGGTCAAATTCAAGACTGTTGCGAAGAAACCTGCTCACCTCGGCGATCGATGCGCCAGGTACAGTGATCGTCACTTCGCCTAAAGCGTCTTTTACGTCCGAGACCCATTCGGCATTCTCTGCTTTGAGCTTTTCCACGTATTCGTGGAGTTTTTCAGTCATATCTTGTAAGACTTAGCCACAGATTTACACGAACGAACACAGAGCGGATTTTCTAGTCGACTTATCTGTGTGAACCCGTGTTTATCTGTGGCTAAAAATTCCTTGCACGTTACGACGATCGTCTCCGTTCGTGCCGCGACGGGATCGTGTACGGCCTCGATACCTGATTCTGAGCAACTTCGATCTCCGTTTCGCGTTCGAGTGCGGTGCCTTCGGTCACCGGCAGCGTTCCCGGGACGATCGACTGTCGTGATTCGGGCTCGAAAGTGTCACGTCGATCCTTAGAAGATTCCTTCATTATCTTTTCCTGTAGCATCGTGATCGCGTGCACCAGCATTTCAGGACGCGGAGGACACCCGGGAACGTAAATATCGACCGGGACTATCTTGTCCACGCCCTGGACGATCGCGTAATTGTCGAAAACGCCGCCTGATGTCGCGCATGCACCCATCGAGATAACCCATTTGGGCTCAGGCATTTGGTCGTAAATTCTACGAAGTACCGGAGCCATTTTCCGCGAAACGCGACCGGAGACGATCATCACGTCTGCCTGCCGCGGCGACGCCCGAAACGTTTCCGCTCCAAACCGCGAAAGGTCGTTTCGCGAGGAAACGGTGTTCATCATTTCGATCGCGCAGCATGCGAGGCCAAAGGTCGCGGGCCATAAGCTCGATTTGCGGGCCCAGTTGACCACCGCGTCAAGCTTTACAGTGACGACATCCGGAAGCGACTCAAATAAATTGTTCTCTAATCCCATGCTAATTAGATTTCGGTTCTTATGATTAAGATCGCCGAAATCCCTCGCCCCGTTTATGCCGCCTTCAAGTACTCTGCTTCGCGTTTTGCCCTGGCCATTTGCTTGGCTTCCGCCCTGGCTTCGGCACGCGCCTGGAGGCCCCAGTCGAACGTCCCTTTCTTCCAAACGTAGATGTACCCGACGATCAGCGTCGCGATGAAGACCAATATTTCGACAAAAGCGATCGTGCCGTAGAGAATTCCGCTGCTCACCTGTTCGGCAAGCAGGCTTTTGAACGCGACCGCGAACGGCACCATGAACAGGACTTCGATATCGAACAGGAGAAAAATGACAGCGACCGTGTAGAACTTTATTGAGAATTTATCGCGGGCGCCGCCGATTGGGTCTTTGCCGCATTCATACGGCATTAATTTCGTTGCGGTTCGCTTCCTCGGCCCGATCAACTGGGTAACCAGTAACTGGCTGACCGCAAAACCCATCGCGACCAGAAACATCAGGCCGATCGGGGCATAGTCCATTATGCTGTGTGTCGTCATCTAGTTTCGAAAATCGAACAAACTAAACTTTTGTCCGTGCTGCAAAACACGGTACGTTAAAACAACGATGAAACTGCAAACGGCTCAAATTAAATCGTAAGTTAAGCATTAATTAGTGTCAAGCAAACCCAACTCTTTGCAAGTGAGTCTGATTCTGCGATTTCGCCTAGTAAAAATCGAGGTTTGATTGAATTTTTCGTTGACCCGTTCGCCCGCCGTATGTTAACTTTTAAACGGTGCAAAACACCTGATCTTCCCACCCCTGCCCGCATTAGTTTGACCTTAATCTTGTGATAACAGGCTTTAATACAGACGTTGAGTTCGACGGCAAGACCTATCATGTCCAGACAGAGGACAAAGGCCTTGAAACGCCGTTCCTATTGACCCTTATTTACGACAAGGGAACCATTCTCGCAAGCAAGCGAACGCCTTACGAAGATCTTTTCGAGAAAGGATTTAGCGAAGATGCCCTTGCAGAACGCCTGCAGCGCCAGCACAGCCTTGTCTGTGCCGCAATTAATGCAGGACGGTTGAACGACCTGATCGAGCTTTCTAAAAAGGACTCGGCAAAATCGTCGGCAACGCCGCCAGCTGCGCCGGGCATTGCCGATCCGTTTCGGGAAAATTCCGACAAGTCCGTCGCGATCCCGAAACCCAGTATCGATATATCGATCATCGAGGCAGCCGACGAGCCACAGGTAGGCGTTGTTAGTATTATCGACGATCCTGTCGAAGTTCCTCTGGAAGCTGTAGCGATCGTGAGCGACCTGGCGGGCAAAGAGCGTCCAACACATAACCGGCTTTGCGTAGAATTCATTAACGAGACCACTCTCCGAAGCGGCGAGCGCAAGAACGTGACGTTTTTGGTATGTCGCGGAAGTGAGCGAAAAGTGATAAATAACGCGGACATTCTTGTAAAGATCATCGGCTCAAATTTTCGTCCGCAGATATTTCATTCGATAACGGATCAGAACGGCCTCGCACAGATGGATGTGGAGCTTCCAAATTTCACGGGCGGTCGAGCAGCATTCCTGGTCCGAGCATCCAACGGTGGCGAAGAGATCGAGTTGCGCCGTTCGATACACCAGTCGTGACCGCGCCCATTTACTGATCATCGACAATAAGCGAAAATTAGTTCAGTGGAAATTACGCTGAACGGAGAACCAAAAAAGATCGAAAGCGAGGTCACGCTCGACCGGCTGCTCGATCTTTTTTCATTACCGCGCCAACGTGTTGCGGTCGAGTTAAACCGGACCGTAGTTCGCCGAAACGACTGGCCCGATACTATCGTCAGCAACGGCGACAAGATCGAGATCGTACATTTCGTCGGCGGCGGATGAACCAATTGCGGATTACTTTGCGTTCTTTGTGGCTTTGCGTGAAAATTACCTGTAAATGTCAGACCCATTTGTTTTAGCTAAAAAGGAATTTCGCTCTCGCCTGATCATCGGGACGGGCAAGTACCGCTCGTTCGACGAAATGAAGGCGGCGCACCGAGCGTCCGGCGCCGAAATGGTCACAGTAGCCGTTAATCGAGTGCCGCTCGATAGAAAGACGGAGTCGTTCCTCGACCATCTCGCTCCGGAAATGCAGATCCTGCCAAATACTGCAGGCTGCTACGATGCCGATCATGCAATTCGCACCGCACGGCTTGCACGCGAGGCACTCGAAACCGAATGGATAAAGCTCGAGGTCATCGGGGATCAAACGACCCTGCTTCCGGACAATGAACAGACGCTTGAAGCCGCAAAAGTTCTCGTAAAAGAAGGCTTTATCGTCCTGCCGTATTTTACCGATGACCTTATCATGGCAAAAAAGCTCCTCGACGCAGGCTGTCCGGCGGTGATGCCGCTGGCTGCGCCGATCGGCTCGGGAATGGGCGTTCAGAATCCTTCGAATTTGCGAATAATGCGCGAGCAGTTGCCGGACGCCGCAATAATCGTCGATGCGGGTGTTGGCGTCCCCTCAGATGCCGCGATCGCGATGGAACTCGGAGCTGACGCCATCTTAATGAACACCGCGATCGCCGAGGCTGGCGACGCCGCACAAATGGCGACTGCAATGAAACTCGCGGTCGAAGCCGGCCGCCTCGGCTATCGCGCGGGCCGCATGCCAAAACGTTTGTATGCCTCTGCATCGAGTCCATTAAGTGGGGCCATAAAGTAGGTAAGTGTGAAGATAGGGCCAGCACTAAACCGTACTCCAGTGAGGCAATCAAACTTCGAATTTTCTCGTTCTCAAAAGGCCGCAATTAATGCCAAACTATTAAAGCTCACGATACGTTTATTCGGAGTAGAGTAAGTGCAAAAAAGGACGAAATGCACAGAACACTAACCGCAACGATTTGGCGTGAAGATAACGGCTACGTCGCTCTCTGTCCTGAACTCGATATTGCGAGTCAGGGCGACACCGTCGAAGAGGCCCGCTCGAATTTACGCGAGGCTGTCGAACTGTTCTTTGAAGCGGCTGATCCGTCGGAGATCCAAACGCGGCTTAACACTGAGGTTTATGTGACGCGGCTGGAGGTTGAGTTTGAGGCCGCTGCGTAATCTCTCGGGTGATGACGTATGCAAGATTCTTTCGCGGCACGGCTTTCGGCATGTCCGCCAGAAGGGAAGTCACGCCATAATGCAGCTACGAACCGAGTCGTCAACTGTCAGCGTCCCCGTGCCGCTTCACGGTGAGATTCGGATCGGAACTCTTCAGTCCATCATTCGCCAGTCTGGCCTCCCTCGCTCGGAATTCGAAGTCAGTTAACGCATGATGATCAAAGTACTTTTCTTTGGAGCCACCGCAGACATTGCCGGTAAAAGGCGACAGGATTTGGAAGTAACCGAAGGCGAGTTCGCAAGTAAGGTCTTTGAGTCCGTGCTGGCCGCCCATCCACATCTCGCAGATCACAAACTACATTTGTCGGTCAATCAACAATTTGCTACCGGCGACGAAATTGTCCGTGACGGTGATGAACTTGCAATCTTTACTGCCGTTTCCGGCGGATAATAAATGAACGAAACCGAACAACCCAAACACTTCGGCAACGGATGGATCAGCGGCGCTCTCTCAGTCACTCTAGGCGCGATCGGCGTAGGAGCGGTCCTTTGTTTTCATTTTCCGTGGATTCTGACGATGCCCGAACTGCGCGAGGTCTATCCGATACCTTACGTTCGCGCGCTTCTTCACCTCATTCTGGTCGGCGCGTTTATCCTCGGCTTTATCAGCATCATTCTTCGCCGAAGCAAGGCTGCAGGATTGACCGGCATCGGGCTCACGCTCATTGCGGCATTAATGGGCGGATCGCGTGTACCTATCGATGGCGAGATGCGCGACGGGCCATTTCTCGGGTTGGATTGGTTTCTTCTTAATTTGATCGCGTTTTCGGTTCTGTTCATACCGCTCGAGCAGTTGTTTCCAAAGCGAGCAGAGCAGCCGATACTTCGGCCGAGTTGGCGGACCGATCTCACATACTTTTTTATCAGCGCGGTTTTGATCCAGCTAACGACGATATTGACCCTCAAGCCCGCGATGATATTTTTTTCGTGGGCCGTAAACGCGCAAATTCAAAACTGGGTCGCGGGCCTCCCGTATGTCCTGCAGTTCCTCGGCATTCTTGTCATTGCTGATCTGTCTCAATATTGGATTCATCGGCTATTTCATACGGTTCCGGTGCTGTGGCGATTTCACGCGGTTCACCACTCGGCGGAATCGATGGACTGGCTCGCGGGCGCGCGGATCCATTTCGTCGATATCGCCGTAACCCGCGGGATCTCGTACGTTCCGATATATCTTCTCGGTTTTGCCGAAGCCCCTTTCTTCGCGTACATCATTTTTGTAAGCATTCAGGCCACATTTATTCATTCAAATCTGCGTTTCGAATTTGGCCCGCTTCGATGGCTTCTTGCAACACCGCAGTTCCATCACTGGCATCACTGTAACGATCTGGAACACCTCGATAAGAATTTCGCGGTGCATTTGCCGATTTTGGATCGCTTATTCGGAACCTATTATCTCCCAGACGGCGTATGGCCAAATGCGTACGGGGTGGCTGGCTCTGAGAGATCTACGAAAGGCTATTTCGGACAAATGATCCAACCGTTCCTTTCTGATAAAAGGCCTTAAAGCTTGGATGGGTCAAAACAGCCTCATCCCCAAAGGAAAAACCGTTGCATTCATGCAACATCCTGCTATAATCTGAACGCCGCCGGTTCCGATAGAGAACCGGCGCGATCTTTGACAAAATAGAACGACGAGCACCGCAGAAGCCTGACCGTAAGGGAAGGCTGACTGGAGAATTCAGAAGCAAGATTCGAATCCGTGTTTATCCGTGCTCATCTGTGGTTCGCTTCTCTCGTTTCGCGGCCTATTCGCGTTCATTCGCGGTCCAAAAATGCGCGTGGGACAGTGGGACAGCAGTCTGTGGCACAGTTTTTCTCGAAAATCGTTAAATGTGGTCCAAGCCCAGCTGTAAGCCGTCTAAAATCAGCAGTTACAGGCCCATAAATGGGTTGTGGACACCTTGTGGACACCCAGTGGACAGTCGGTGGACAGCCACTGGACAATGTTGTTGGCCGTTCTTCTAACTTCAAATGACCCAGCAGATACGAGAAGTTTCGTAAATTGCAGTCCAAAACGATATAGGTTCAGAATTGATGGATTTTTTCGAATTAACAACTGATCCGGTCTCAATTGAAGCTATTTCCCGACGAATTGTGCCGCCGGAATGCGGAGCGACGGTGACGCTCGATGGTTACGTGCGAAAGTTCACGAAAGAGCGCGAGACGCTTCACCTATTCTACGAGGCGTACGAGCCAATGGCTTTGAAGGAAATGCAAAAGCTGATCGAGCAGGCCAAACGGGATTTCGAGGTATCAAATATCGGGATCGTTCATCGATTAGGGAAGCTTGAGATCGGAGAAACCAGCGTCGTTATTTCAGTTGCCGCACCGCATCGAAAGGCGGCTTTCGCCGCCTGCGAATGGCTCATTCGCGAACTGAAACGCACGGTTCCTATTTGGAAAAAGGAAGTTTATGCAGACGGTGAAGAATGGGTCGAAGGCGACCAATCCGGATCTATTTAACTACCTCAAACGTTAACGTTTGTTCACCTGTAATAACGAACTTCGCCGGTGGGATATCGCTCACCTTGATCACACTCTGCACTGATGGTTTCATTCCGCCGGTAATTCGATCATTATTCATCGTTGCAAGGACCGAAGGCGGCAGATTCGGCATCTCGCTCGTGCCAATGACCAGGCCCGAGGTAGTCCGATACATCTTCGCGTACAGCCGGTCGGGCAAACGGACCGTGTTGATCATCGCTACCAGTTCCGAAAGATCCTTGGGAACGAACTGCTGTACGGCCTCACTCTTCTGGATCGCTGTGCCGTCGCCGACGGTAACGGAATATGTTCCGGGTGCTATATCGGCATCGATCTTGAACGGAATGCGTTCGACAAATACGCTGCCGGAGTTTGTTCGGGCAAAGGCCTGCAATTCGACGGTTTCGCCAGCCCTGACCTGATTTCGGTCGATCGCTAACCTGTCAAGCGACGCCGTATCGCTGCCGTCATCGATTTTTAGGTCAAGTGAGATCGCCTCAAATTCAAGGTTGTCGAACTGGCCCCGAAGCAACGCATTGACGGGAATCGCAACGGCTCCGCCCGCAAGTTGAAAAGCCTGGCCGCCGCCGAAACGTCTTTGTACCTTGATCGGCGATTGGTTTTTAAGCCTGATATTGCCGTCGATGGAGATCGTCGAATCGCCGATCGAACGCTCCTGTGCGATGAGCGAATTATAGATCGTGATATTGAGCAGGATCGGGGTCAGCGTTTCATCACGTGCGATCTCGAAGTTCAATACCTGGCTGTGGCCGCGGCTGGTAGTAAGGGAAAGCCGGACCGGGATCATTTTCGGCGTGCTTCCCAATTTGCCGAAGACGCCCGTTGCTCGGTCCTGCGTCATCGCACCGACGAGAGAATCGGCGACCGCGAGCTTAAAGGAATTGTTCACGCTAGGGACGACGGTGACAACATGCGATTCGCTCATAGCCAGATCGGACGTGCCGAGGCCAAGAAATGGATGGCCGAAAGCGTAAACCTTTTCGCCATCACGAAGCGTTACGGTACCGGCAGCCGCAAGGCCGTAATCGCCGCGAGCGAGATGCATCGAAACTGATCGCCCGCCAAGCAATGTATTCGGCTCGGATTTTTTCATCGGGGTTATCGCCGAAGTGCCGCCTGCAGCATTCACGGGCACCAGGCCCGCTTGAAGCAGTTGGGGTGAAAATCGATCAAGGGTCGATTGCGAAAAACCGCTGAAAGTTATCGGCGTAGCAATAGGACGAAATGCCTGGCCCGCAACCGCCATCAGCATCGAGTTCGGCGACATTCCGGAGACGAGGCCGCTGTCGGCTGAAAGGAAATCAGGGAGTCCCGTCTGAGTGCTGGCTGAAACGAGTTCGCCGAATGAATATTTTCGCGGTTCGGTAGACGCGGTTTGGACGGCAATCTTTTTCTCGAAGATCGAGATCATTTGCTCGATCGGCGTGATGCCGCAAATTGGCTCTTTCGAGAACGGAAAGCTATATGAGATCGCCCCGACCAATTTGCCGCCAATATAGACCGGAGAACCGGACATCCCGGCAAAAACACCGGTACGATCAGCTGGCCCGCCGCTGATGCGTCCGACGATCATGTCTTGCTTCGGCCCAACCCCGCCGGGCACGA
>JBJMGN010000354.1:0-11839 GCA_045807885.1 Pyrinomonadaceae bacterium
CTGCGGATATCGTTCAAAAATCCGTCGTTTGTTTCTGCGATAAGGGGATTTATGGACTGAACATTTTCGTTGCCCGGGAGCGCGAGCATATAGTCGATCAGAAAATCTGCGACCTTCGGAACGCTAAGTGTGGATGTTAGAAGGATCGGCGTCTCGATCTCTCCAAGTTCATTTACTTGAGTTGATCCGGCAAGCTTACCGAAACCATTTCCTACAAAAACAGCTCCTGGCACCTTGTCCTTGAATAGATTTCCACCATGTGGAAGGACTGCCGTTACGCCAGTGCGGACATTTTCACCACGAATGATCGTTGTATGGCCCACAAGCACGCCTAAAACATCTGTGATCGAGTTCTGTGGGCCCGGTGAGAGAATCCCGATCTTAATTCCCAGGTCTCGAGCTCGCGGCCGGGCGGGCTTTTGCGAAGAGCTCGTTGCAACAAATGAAAAAATGCAGAGGATCACTGCAACGCTTCGAATCATATTTCAGACCTTGGCAAAGGTTAGCCCCGTCTGGCCTTGGTATTTTCCGCCGCGGTCCTGGTAGGAAACGGCGCAATCTTCGTCGGACTCAAAAAAAAGTATCTGACCAATGCCCTCATTCACATAGACCCGAAGCGGTAAATTCGCTAGATTTGCGATCTCTACGACAAGTCTTCCGGTCCACCCAGCTTCGAGCGGCGTCGTATTTACAAGCAAACCGGCACGCGCATATGTCGACTTGCCAAGGGCCACGCCTGTTACATTACGCGGCATCTTGAACGTTTCGACTGTTACGCCCAGCCCATAATGGTGGCCGGGAAGTATGTAATATTTCGAACCGTCCTCCGACGTTTGGAGCTCTGGTTCTATAAGTGAATATTGCTCGTCGAACCGCTTAGGATCAATCTCCTTACCGTGGACAGACGAGAAAATTCGGAAGCCATCGTCGGCGAGACGCATATCGTAACCATAGCTCGATGCGCCGGCTGAGATGATTCGCGACCCATTCACTTCACGAAGCAACTCGCCGAGAAACGGCGAAATCATTTGATGTTCCTCGGCCATCCGCCGAAGCCAAAGGTCGGATTTTATCGACATAAACAAAAGGTGGTAACGCAAAATACGTTACCACCTGCGATTCTCAAATTCCAATCGAATGCTGTTTAGGAAGGTTTGCCGATCTCCGATATCTTCAGCGTGCCGTCACCAACAGTGAATTTTAATGAAACGGAGCCGGTCCCTGATTTTGCAACTATCGATTTGTCGGTGAATTCTGCCTTACGTTCACGCGGAACAAATTCTGTAAAGCCATTTTCGATCTTGCCATTGCGAAGGACAACCGCGTCAAATTCAGCATTCAATCCTTTTGGCAGGTTAAGGTTTAGGTTTCCGTTCGCCACCTGGACATCCGCGAAGCTACCGCGCCATCCACGGGTTGGGATCGTCAGATCTACATTGCCGGCACCGATGGTTGCAATGATCGCTCCACCCACAAGTTGGAGGTTTGCATCGGATTCAAGGTAATTGATCTTCATGTTGCCCTCAACGCCAGCAATCGAAAGATTACCTTTTCCACCGTCGACGATCAGCTCGCAATATTTTGGCACCTTGATCACGAAGTCGATCTTGAATGGCAGGCCAAACAATGTCTTGGGAAACTTTTTGTCGACCGATTTCACGTAATGCTTATCGTGAGTTCCAACACTGACAATGCCAGTCCGGCCGAGGCTTTCTTCGGTTATGAATCCCGTAACCTTTGAAAGTCGATCGAGGTCAGCTTCTGTAGCAGCCTGGATCTCGATCTCTGCAGAAATTTCGATCGAGCGCTCCGACCAGCCTTCGATCCTTATTGACCCATTCGGGGCACCGACTACCGAAAGCGTGCCGCCGACACCGAACTCAAGTTTGTCCGACTTATAAGTAGTGCGTTTAATTAATCCGGCATTTTGCGGGAACGCCGAAAGGGAAAACGAAATTACAATAGCCAAAAGCAAAAGAATTTGTTTAGTTTTCATGATCGATTCGGGGAAGGAAAGAGCGAGAGGCCAAGTCAAGTCTAGCGTTTTTAGAAGTGTGAGAGCAACAGAAATCTTTTGATCGGAGGGTGTACGGGTTGGGTTGTTCAACGGCGGATAAAGGAAATGCTTCCTCGTTGATTAGTAACGGTAAGGGTGGAACTTCCGTCACCGAATTTACCTACTACGCGCCTGCCGTCTCCGAGATAATTCATTCCGCTACTTGAGAAGGAGCCGAGTGATATATTTCGAGTTGACGGGGCTGTAGCAACGAGCTTGAATGAGGAGGTAAACGGAATGCGAAGGCTTATATTTCCGCGTATCGAAGCAAAACGGTAATTCCCGCCGGAAAGCATTTCGCCATCGAAAACGATATCGCCGATTCCATTCTGTGCGGTAACGGTAAATGCATTAATATCTGTAAGAGTAATATCGCCCTCACTGGAAATATGGGCACGCACCAAGCCGCCGCGTACATTAGATACGGTCAGGTTTCCGATCAGCGTTTCGATATCGACGCTGGATGAATAGGGAACCCGGATGTTGAAGTTCACATTTCCGATTTCGCGGCCTTGATTATCTCGAACCAAGTTGACGAAAATAGTGCCCTCGAGCATCTGCGGGGCAATTACTGCAACCGGAGCCTCGAGTGAAGCCGTCAAAGCAATTTCCTGGCGATTCCAGCCTTCTACCGTAACAGTGCCCGATTTATTCAAAAGCTGTAGTCGAACGTTTTGTCCAGCGGGGAAGTTTCGCGAGAATCGTTTCTGTGCGGGAACATCAAGTACTGTAAACGCGAAAAAGATCGCCGCGTTCATGCAAAGCAGAATCGCAGTTTTTCCCGGGTGTGACGCCAACCACCCAAATTGGGGACGAAAAAACATTGTAAGACTATAACTCTGAGAACTGACGAAGCAGGTTCATTTTCTCATTGAGCGTAGTGCCGAGCATTTCCTCGGAAAGCTGGTCATCCGGATCACTTTCCAATATCAACGTGTAATCGTTCACCGCCTGATCGATCTCAAAAAGATTGCGGTCAAACGCGGCACTCATCCTGGCATCCCAGGTCGCACGGCGCATTTGCACTCGTTTGTTCCAATACTCGATCGCGGCTTCCTGCTCTTTAAACCGCCTCTCACGCGCTTGCTGCGGCGTTTCCGCTAGCCCAACCTTGCGAAGTACTCTTGTCAGCACGGTCGGCGGTTCGTTCGCTTCCACTGCAAAATTGTCCACCGGCGGCGCAAAATAATTACGAATTCCGATAACCGTCAATAGTGAACTGATCAAAGCGATTGCGAGAACGGCAACGCCTGCTTGTGAAAATGTAAGATTCCAACCGCGCGAGAACAATCCTTTGCGTTCCGGTTCGACCGGGATTTCATTTGGAAGTTCACTCTCGATTAGGTTATTGATCCGACGCCATAAAGCAGCGGGATTTGGGGGAATTTCTTCACCGATCTCACCGTCGCGACATCGCATTAAGATCTCCGCCAAATCATCACGCAGGATCGTACATTCGGCACAAACGGCCAAATGACCCGTAACGACACTTGAGCCTTCAGGATCGAGGTCGCCATCTATAAACCGGCTCAATTGTTCCTGACACTCACCGCATGTCATAACGATCCCACAGCTTTAATTCCAAGCAATTTCGTTTCCCTCAATTAACCCGCTGGACTGACTTAATAGATTAGCAACAAGTCTCAAAAGTTGCCTAAATCACCAAAAAATAGCCTGAAATAGGGCAAAAACAAACACGAACAAGCATTTCGCAATGTTCGTGTCGATTGTTGATAACCTATATTTAGCCTGACTGCTTCATCAAAAGCATCCTGAGCTTCAAGCGTGCTTTATGTAGCTGCGATTTGGACGTCCCAATCGAAATCCCGAGCCTTCTCGCGACCTCTTCGTGCTCATATCCCTCAACGTCATGCAGCATAAATACGCTTTTATACCCATTCGGAAGCAGAGCGATCGCATTTTTTAACGCAATCCGATCGACGACCTGCATACGATTCGGGTTCGCTGAACCACTTACCGTCTGCTCCGGCATTTCGCCATCGTCAGAAACCTTTTCATTTTTTACGCTTCGGCGCCGGAAATACATCAAAACTTGATTCACGGTCAGCCTGTGCAGCCAGGTCGAAAACGCAGAATCACCGCGAAAACTGCCGACCTTCCGAAATAGCTGAATGAACACCTCTTGTGTCAGGTCCTCAGCTTCCGTTTGGCTGTTGGTCATCCGAAGACAAAGCGCGTAAGTACGGCGGTGATATCGCTGGTAGATGACCTCAAAAGCAGAGAGGTTGCCGTTTGCTGCAAGTCGGCAAAGGTCTAGGTCGGAAGACTCGGCCGAAACAGCATTTTCTGCTTCCGAAGCGGGAATCAAGGTCGCTACCTGAATGTCCGCTGCTTTTTCAAAGCCGAACACGGCTTCTTGATCGATAGCTGCAGTGGTCGAGTCCATGGAAACTCCCAAAAGGCTGATCTCGGGTTTTAGATACTTCTTGCTGCCTATGATGCCCTTCCTCTAAACGGTGGTTGCTTAAACTGATTCAAAGTTTATCGGTAATTTCGGTAAAGGTAAAGACAATTGTATTGAATTCTAACGGGGTTCGTTTCCGCCTTTCGCTTTTGACTACATTTGAGCTAAACTGCCCGAGATTTAACTAACAACTTATGCTTTTCCTGACACAGTCGGCCGCTGTTTACGGCATCGACGCTCTCATTGTGGACATTGAAGTAAACCTTCAGCCGGTGCGGAACCAAGGCGAAGAGGCGACCGTAATTATTGTCGGGCTTCCGGATACTGCGGTTCGCGAGTCGCGCGAGCGAATACGAGCTGCGATCAACAATAGCAGCTTCTTCTTCCCGTTTCACAAGGTGACAATAAATCTCGCTCCGGCCGATCTTCGAAAAGAGGGTGCAAGTTTTGATCTTCCGATCGCCCTAGGCATCCTGGGTGCCAACGGCGACCTCGGAAATGCTGAAGCGCTGGATGCGACGATGAGCATCGGGGAGCTTTCGCTTGATGGTCGCGTGCGTCCGGTCCGCGGCGCATTATCGATCGCTCTAACTGCGAGAGCGAATGGAATAAAAAACCTTTTAGTGCCGGAGGAGAATGCGAAAGAAGCTGCGGTGGTCCAAGGTGTCAATGTTTACCCGATACGGGATCTTCGCGAAGCTGCCCTTCTTACGCAGGAACTGATCGAAGGTTCACAGGTACGTATCGAGCCGATGACGCTCGATGTTTCGGAATTGAAGTCGGCGAACGGAGGCTATCAACTCGATTTTTCCGAGGTTCGCGGCCAGCAAACGGCAAAACGAGCATTGGAGGTCGCGTCGGCGGGCGGCCACAATATTTTGTTCATCGGTCCGCCGGGGTCAGGCAAAACGATGCTCGCGAAGCGTCTCCCGACGATTTTGCCACCGCTTGAATTCGACGAAGCTCTCGAAATAACTAAGATCCATTCCGTTGCTGGTCTAACAGGGAAGTCAGGTTTGGTCATTGAGCGGCCTTTCAAATCGCCCCATCATACGGTCTCCCAAGCCGGTCTCATCGGCGGCGGGTCCTTGCCGCGTCCGGGTGAGGTTTCACTTGCGCATCTCGGCGTCTTGTTCTTAGACGAACTTCCGGAATTCGACCGAAGCGTGTTGGAAGTGCTTCGCCAGCCCATGGAAGACAAACAGGTGACGATCTCGCGAGCGGCATCGTCGTTAACGTTCCCTGCAAATTTCACACTGGTTGCTTCGATGAACCCTTGTCCATGCGGGTATTTTGGCTCCGCACGCGAATGTAAATGTTCCCCGCCGATGATCCAACGGTATGTAGGTAAGATATCGGGCCCTTTGATGGACCGTATTGATATTCACATCGATGTTCCAGCGGTCAAGTTCAACGAGCTTCGCGGACGGGGAGTTGAACCGAGCGAAAAGTCCGAAGTTGTACGCGATCGGGTGATCAGGGCGCGCGAGATACAGCTTGCGCGTTTCGGCAGCAACGGCGTATTTTCCAATTCTGCGATGACTCCGTCGCAGATCCGAAAATTCTGTGCGCTCGATCCCGAAAGCGAATCGCTTCTCGAAAAGGCGATGCATCGCCAAGGACTTTCAGCACGCGCTCACGACCGCATTCTCAAGGTATCGCGAACGATCGCAGACCTCGCGGGGATTGAAAACATCGGCCCCGCCCATATCAGCGAAGCGATTAATTACCGTTCACTCGACCGTAACTATTGGACTTGAACCTTAAGTTCTGCAAATATTAGGTCAATTCTAAATGGCACAAACGATTGCAACCAATCTCGTTGGCTTTAACCAGATTCCGCAAACCATCCCGCACTTTTGTATTGAGTCCTTCCGCCGAAATTCCAAGCCCGACGCACTTGCTTATAAGATTGGCGATTCATGGCAGAAGCTCAGCGGTACAGATGCGATTGAACGCATTAAAAAGATCGCGCTCGGACTTCATTCACTCGGCATTAGAGCTGGCGATAAAATTGCGATCATCTCCGAGAATCGCCCGGAATGGTCGTTGACAGACCTCGCTATTCTTTCCCTCAGGGCTGTAAATGTTCCGATTTACACAACCCAGGCCGTGGAGCAAATTCGGTACATCCTGGAAGATTCGGGTTCCAAAATGCTTTTTGTTTCCGGAAAAAAGCTCTTCAAACACGCGTTCGAAGCGATCCGAAGCACCGAGTCGATCGAAAAGCTTGTGTTTTTTGACGAAGAGGCGAAGTCGGAAGACAGCCGGGCAGTAACGTTGGCTGAAATCGAGGAGAGTGGAGAGAACAGTGGCGATAGTATCTCGTTCGAAGATTTACTGTCACAGGTGAGAGCGGACGATCTTGCGACGATCATCTATACATCCGGTACCACCGGCGAGCCAAAGGGAGTTATGCTTTCCAACGAAAGTTTCGTTTCGAATATTGTCTCAATCTCTAAGGGTCTGCCCATACGCAACACTGACCGTTCCCTTGCCGTGCTTCCGCTTTCGCATATTTTTGAACGAACCGTATTCTATGTTTTGTGTTCAAATGGCGTTTCTATCAATTACTGTCCATCGTTCGACCAGCTTGCTTCGCATCTTCAGGAAGTTAAACCAACTATAATGACGGCTGTTCCAAGGCTTTTCGAGCAGGTCTACCACAAGATAGTCAAGAAAGGAAAAGCTGCCGGCGGGATAAAGTCGAAACTTTTTGAGTGGTCGCTTGATGTAGGCCAGCAATATTGGAAAGCTAAAGATACTCGCGAATCCATTTCGCCAGTCCTGTCGGCGAAACACGCTTTGGCAAGCCGTTTGGTTTTTTCGAAATGGAGAGCCGCAGTCGGTGGGAGCATTCGATTCTTTGTTTCCGGCGGGGCACCGTTGTCCAAAAGACTATCGTATGCCTACTGGGCCGCCGGCATCCCGATCTTGCAGGGGTATGGCATGACCGAGGCGTGCATCGTCTGCGCAAATCGCCCCGACGACAACAAGGTTGGATCAATAGGTACACCCTTCGATGGGATCGAGATGAAGATCGCCGAAACTGACGGCGAGATCCTAATTCGCGGCAAGAATGTAATGCTCGGCTACTTCAACAAACCCGAAGAGACTCGGAACGCCTTAGACGAAAATGGTTTTTATCACACTGGTGATGTTGGATTTGTGGACGAGGACGGACATTTTCATGTGACTGACCGGCTTAAAGACCTGTTCAAATTGTCCAACGGCAAATATGTCGCACCCCTGCAGGTCGAAAGCCTTTTGAAACAAAGTCCCTTGATCTCACAACCGGTAGTCGTGGGGTCGGGCCGGAAACAGGTCGGAGCATTGGTTGTGCCGGATTGGGACGCTTTGAAAGATGCAATGAAAGACGAGAATATCCACGCTGAAGGCTCGCGTGAGGAGCTTTGTGAAAATCCCCACGTCATAAAGCTCGTCCAGCGTGATGCGGTCGAACTTACCCGAGAACTTTCCGATTACGAACGTGTAAAACGTGTTTACTTGCTGCCTCGAGAATTTTCGATCGATAAAGGTGAAATGACCCCGACGCTCAAGATCAAGCGTTCAGTTATTGATGAGAAGTATGAAGAGGCGATAGACGAAATCTGTGGAACCTAAGCGGAACCGGTCGCGGCGCGTCGTGTAGTTGAACTCGAACTAAATACTATCGGGGTTTTCTTAAATATCGAGTCGGCGAGCTCGAAAAGGTGTTTGGGTATCTCACAAGGTGCGGCCATTTCGTCATCCGGCGGAAAATGCATATATAGTTCAACTTCCGCCGAGCAAAAATCACATTTGCCTAAATGCATAGAGATCGTCGACGCGATCTTTGATTCGGCGATAGCTTCGCTGAACTCGAGGAGAGCAAACGACGAGGGACAACTCAACTTTTTCTCGAAAACCGACATAATCAACGCTGTGCCGAATATATAGCATTATCCGGCGGCAACACATCCTTCGGCCCGATCTGCTAACTTGAATTTCTGCTTCACTGCATTAAATCCGCAATAGCCACACTGTTCCATAACATTCCGCAAATGGCATTTGGAGGACTGCCACCTGCCGTATTAGACTACGTCCTATCAGTGTAGTACAACACTGTTGCAGAAAATAAAAACTTGTTGCTCAATCATCGTTTAATTGCTATTATTTCAATTGACGGCGGTGGTGAAAAGCCTTAGCCCCGCCGGCCTGGCCAAAAAAGACCGCAAACGCGCCGGTCGAGATCAAACCACCCACCAAATATTTATTTTTGTCGAATGCCGACCCGACGGCCTTCAGGATCGATATCGATCTGACGGTCTGATTTCGCCAGGTTTTAGCGTGCGTAATCCTCAATGTATGATCGCTGAAAACGAAACCGCTAACGTTCCCCGGACTGCGAGCGGCAAGCCGATAAAAGTCGGTAAATGGATCGAAAGCCTGAAAACCTCTGATGTTAATCAGATATGGCTCGAGCTTCACCGCCTGGTTTCTTCGCATCCGCTGGTCCGCGCTTCGAAGCGTGCCGGTTTCCTTGTCGAAGAGGGCAAATACAATGCCTATTCAGACCTCACCCAGGAACTTTTCGTCGCACTTTTAAGTAAAGATCGCTTCCAGCATTACCTCGAGACCGGGATGTCTAATATCGAGGTCGAGGCCGAAATCAGCCAGATCGAGCTTACCAACATGCTTACGGCTGAGCTGCGAAAGCGATTTCCGGAATCGTATCGTTTGGCCCGTCGAGTTTCTACATTGATCCAATCGAGCGACACCTTCAGGCGCTTTGATAATCTAAATAATCCCGATGCCCACCGTCGCCTTGCCGATCGTTTATACGGGCTGTCTGCGTGGCAAGACGCAAAAATGCGACGGGACGTGGCAGAAATGGACGAACGTGTTAAAGCAGTGCCGTTCTACGGGCGGGATACACGAATGGTCGGATGCACCGGCGATGCGCAGATCGTGATCAGCAACGTCGAATTAGAAAAATTGATCGTTCGCGTTTTCAAAGCAATAGATTCTCCAGTGGATGTGCGCAGCCTGCGTTCATTTGTAATGTCGCGTCTGCCTATCATGGACATTCATCTTGTACCTGTCGGCGGTTCTGGTGAGAATGACGACGAAGACCGCGCACCATTCGAGATCGCGGATATTCGCGAAACGCCGGAAGATGATTTCCTTCGCCGAGAGGCCGAAATCGAAGCCGCCACCTTTGTAGATGGCTTTTTGCAGGACCTAAGCAAATCTGTGCGTGGAAAAGTAAAACAATACGACCGAATGGTCAGCGTTCTGTGGCACTGCTACTTAGTTTCCGATGGCGGAACTCAACTTGAGATAGCAGAGATGCTCGGTGTTTCAGATTCGCTGGTTTCGGATTACCGCAAACGCATCGAGTTGCTCCTCCAAGGACTTTCATTCAACGGAATAAACGAAGCGCGTCAATTTGAAAAAGCGCTGAAGCGAAAAGTTCGTGCGATGGTAGTAGAAGAACGGGTCGAAGTTGCTGTCTAATCGCCGTTGCTGGCTTTCGCCATTATTTCCGCGAAACGCGGATCGTCGCGGAGCGGATCGAGGCTTTTGTCCTTCTGGAAATGCGGCAGGTTCTGGTTTCCGAGCTTTATCGCCTTATTCAGCCATTTGAACGCGAGTTCTTTCTCGCCCAGTATCGAATAAGTAGAGGCAACCCAGTAGGCCATGTCGTGGTCAGCTTTTGAAATTGAAAGCGCATCTTCGTCCAATTGAGCAAGTGCCTCGTCCTTGTACCCACCACCCGCTAGATATAATGCAAACAGCGGCCTGATGCCGTCCATTTCGGGATGTTCGTCGACCACCTTTCGCATTAACTCGATCGCAGCTTCCTTATCGCCACGGTAATAATACGCGCCAGACCGAAAGATCTTCAGCATTGGGTGGTCAGGCTCGACCTTTTCGCCTTTCTCGAGCTCGACGATCGCTTGATCGTATTCCTGTTTGTAAATAAAAATACGGGCGCGGTTATAAGCAGCCACGGCACGGGCGGCCGGATCCAGGCGGACCAACCTTTCAAACGCTTTCAGCGAAACGTCGTAATTTCCGTCCAGCCTGTTCACGACGCCTTTTACAAAGAACAGCGGGGCCTCATTGGGAAATTGTTTTTCCAGGAGCTCGATCTCCGCGCGTGCCTTTTTCTTTTCGCCGCGCGCCATATAGATCATCACCATCAAGACCCGCGCTTCGACGACGTTCGGGTCATAGAAGAATGCCTTTGTGAATGCCGTCTCCGCAAGAGTGTAATCTTCTGGATCGCCCATGCCCTTGAAAACACGGTTGGCATAGCAAGCGCCCAATCCGCTATATGCAAGCGCAAAATGCGAGTCGAGTTCGACCGCGTTTTTGAAATTTTGGATCGCGGCCTCGCAGTCGTTAGGATCTAAAGTCCTGAAAATGAACCGGCCGAAATTATCACGTCCGCGAAGATATTCTTCCCAAGCGTCATGATTTTCGGTCATGCGACGCCCAAGTTTTTCCTGCTCGTTGTCGGAAAGTTCCAGACGCAGCCCTTCAAGGATCCGCTGCGCAATTCCATCCTGAAGCGTCAAAATGTCGTTGCCGTCCGCATCGATCCGGTCGCTCCAGAGAATATCGCCGGAAACCACGTCAAGGAGCTGTGCGTTCACACGCATCTTGTCTCCGCCGCGCATGAATCCGGCTGAAAGTACTGCGTGGGCGCGAAGCTCTTTCCCAGCTTCGCGCGGATCGATCTCGTTACCCTGGTATTTTGCGATGACCGAACTCGGCCGGACGATGAGCGAACGAAGCTGTGCAAGCTCGGTTATTACCGAATCGGCAAGTGCAAACTCGAGAAAATTCGAGCTTTCTTCGCCGCTGAGATTCTTGAAGGGAAGTATCGCAACAGTTTTCTTTTCGGCGCCGGTCGAGGTCGCGGTCAGGTTAAATTCCGGAATGAATGACGGCGGATTCGATGCCGATGGATGCGAGGCCGAGGATGAACTTTCCGGTGTCGATTTGCCGGTGAACCAGTTCTTCATCCGCTTGAACATTCCGCTGTCAACATGCGATGGCCTGTAGGTGTCGCCTGCCATCAGCGGAGCACCGGCAACTTCCTGAAGAACTGCGCGAAGGTCATCACGCATCTGCGAGATCTTTTGGTAACGGTCCTTTGGCTCCTTTGCAAGAGCTTTGTCGACTATTGCCTGCAGCCTCGCTGGAACCGCATCTCGACGCATTTCAGCTATCGGCTTTGGCGTTCCGTAAAGCACCTGGTGCCGCACATCTATAACTGTTTTTCCCTGGAATGCCCAAATTCCAGTGACCATTTCGTAAACCAGAACGCCGGTTGAAAAAATATCCGACCGCTCATCGGCACGTTC
>JBJMGN010000355.1:0-3212 GCA_045807885.1 Pyrinomonadaceae bacterium
TTGCCGACCAGAGCAAGCCTAGCCTCGGGACTGTCTTGCGCGAAAATCGGGACGACGTTTGTTAAAAGCGCGGCGAGGATCGTCGCACACACGCCAATTTTGATCCTGTTAATTGCGGCCATCATTTTTCCAATGTGAGAGGCCTTTTAAGGACAGAAGTGATGTTTGAATGGATTCTATTTTAAGTTTCCACCCTAAACAAGGAATTTCATCCGGCGCTGCTTTTCGGACCTCTCAGGAATAAGTGTCGAATCGGCCAAAAACGTTGCATTCGCACGCTCGTTTTGATTTTCGCCCACCTTATTAATAACCTTGTGGTTTATGCTTACGATCAAAAAGATCGAATTGACCGAGATTGTCTTGCCGCTCGTACATTTTTTCGAGACGAGCTTTGGACGCACTTACGAACGCCGGATCATCCTTGTCCGTGTCGAAGATGCCGACGGGGCCGGGGGGTGGGGCGAGGTAACGTGCGGTGAGGTCCCGGGCTATTCGGACGAATGGACCGATTCGGCATGGGTGACTTTAGAAAAGATCCTGGCGCCGATGGTTATTGGGAATGAGGTCGAGTCAGCGGCTGACATTTGGGGTTTAATGAAGACTGCCCGCGGCCATCGAATGTCAAAGGCGGGCATCGAGACTGCGTGCTGGGACCTCGAGGCGAAGAAACTTGGCGTTCCGCTTTGGCGACATCTCGGCGGCGTAAATCAAACCATCGAAACCGGTGTGTCGATCGGCATCCAGGACGATGTCGAACAGCTTTACGACAAGATCGAAACCGAGCTCGATGCCGGGTACCGCCGCATAAAAATAAAGATCGCGCCGCACTGGGACTACGACATCATCCGGCAGGTGCGGGAAAAGTTTGACAGTATTCCGCTAATGGGTGATGCGAACTCAGCGTATACCTTACACGATATCGACAAGCTTAAGAGCCTCGACGAATTCAATCTGATGATGCTGGAACAGCCGCTCTCGAACGAAGACATCGTCGATCACTCAAAGCTGCAGCGAGAGTTAAACACGCCGATTTGTCTCGATGAGCCGATCAAATCACCCGACGACGCGCGAAAAGCGATCGAGCTCGGTTCAGGAAAGATAATTAATCTGAAAAATGGCCGCGTCGGTGGGCACACTCAATCGAAATTGATCGAACAGGTCTGCCGCGAGAACAGTATTGCGATGTGGTGCGGCGGCATGCTCGAATCCGGCATCGGCCGCGCCCACAACATCGCCATCTCAACCCTCGCCGGCTACACAATGCCCGGCGACGTCTCAGCGAGCAAACGCTACTGGCACGAAGACATCATCGAACCGGCGGTCGAAGTATCTGCAGAAGGTACGATCAAGGCCCCCGAAGGCCCGGGAATCGGATTTGAAATAAAAATGGACCGAATTGAAAAAGCGACCGCACGATCGGTAAGCATTAATTAGAACGCGGATAAAATGGATTTGGCTGAAAATACTGGATCGTATGAAAAATATATTTTTTAGGGTCTGGAGAATCTGTTCGATCTGTTAAATCCGTGTCCAAAAATTGCGTTCAATTTCATTGTTCCTGAATTAAACAACTTTTCGATGCAGCAAAATTCAAAAGGTAAAATGTTGATGGATAAAGTGATACGAACAGCCGCGGTATTTTGCTTCTTTCAATTTCTCGCTATCGCCGGCGTTGCCCAGGTCGAAAAATTCGACATCATTACTTACACCGCGCCGACCGGTTGGGCAGCAAAGAAAGGCCCTGAGGCGGTGCAGTTCTCGAAGTCAGACGAGGCGACAGGTGCGTTTTGCATTGTCACCATTTACAAATCTGTCGATGCCGGGACCGATTCCCGGGCAAACTTCAATGCGGCGTGGAATGCTCTCGTCACACAAACTCTCGGAACCGACGCTAAGCCGCAGTTCGGTGCGCCGGGCGACAAAGATGGCTGGACCGCCGAAATGGGAGTAGCTCCTGTAAGCACGGCGGACATAAAAGGCGCTGCCTTGCTAACGACTATGAGCCGCGGAAACAAGATGCTCAGCGTCCTCGTCCTGACGAATTCCGAAAGCTTTCAAAAAGAGATCGAGGCCCTCGTTGATTCGATCAAGCTGCCGCCGATCAAAGCCGTTCCTGCGCAAAGCACTGAACCCGCTACGCCTGCTACAGGCGAAAGCGCGCGATTGATCGGGAAGTGGCAACGTTCCAGTTCGGGGCAGCCGACATACGCCGATCCGGTAAGTTGGGGCACCGCCGGTTATACAAAAAGCCGCTACGAGTTCAAAGCCGACGGCACATACATTTACACAGAACGCAGCTTTCGAATGATGATGCAGACCATCATCATCGTGAAAGAAAATGGAAAATACTCGGTCAACGGCAACACATTAACGGTCACTCCGCAAAAGAGCATGATCTCTTCTTACAAAAAAGACGGCGGCGTGGATGCGCTCGGCGCGTTAGTAAAGTCGCAGGTTCGACCGCTCGAGGCCGCTGCGTACAGATTCACTTTTCATTTTTTTGAAGGCATTAAGGAATGGAATCTGGTCCTCCAGGCGGACAAAACGACCCAACGCGATGGACCGTTTAGCAATAACCAGACATTTCCGAACGCTTGGTACTTTGACCAGAAATATACGGACAATGATCTGACCGCACCGCGGAACTAGACAGAAACGATTTATGAGTGAACCAAACAAGATCATCTTTTCGATGGTCAAGGTATCAAAGTTTTACGACAAAAAGCCGGTACTGAAGGACATATATCTTTCGTTCTTTTACGGCGCGAAGATCGGCGTGCTTGGCCTGAACGGTGCCGGTAAATCAAGCCTGTTGCGGATCATCGCGGGCACCGACAAAGAGTTCAACGGCGAGGTCGTTTTTTCGAAAGGATATTCCGCGGGTCTGCTGGAGCAGGAGCCGAAACTGGACGAATCCAAAACCGTCCAGCAGATCGTCGAAGAAGGCGCGCAGGAAACAGTCAATCTTCTCAAAGAATTCGAAGAGATCAACGCCAAATTCGCCGAGCCGATGGACGACGACGCTATGAATGCGCTGATCGAACGCCAGGGCCAGGTGCAGGAAAAGCTTGACGCCGCCGACGCGTGGGACCTTGATTCGCGGCTCGAAATGGCGATGGACGCGCTTCGCTGCCCGCCGGCCGACACGCCGGTGACGATGCTGAGCGGCGGTGAGAAACGCCGCGTCGCTCTCTGCCGTCTGCTGCTGCAAA
>JBJMGN010000356.1:0-3353 GCA_045807885.1 Pyrinomonadaceae bacterium
ATCTTTGTAAAAAAGAAAGCTTATCGGAGTGTCTAGAAACGTTTCGAGGTCGCCCTGCAGTTTAGTGATCGTCGCGTCAGTTGGCTCAGATTCCGCCGTTCGAACCAGACAAAGTATCTCCCACAGTTTTTCTCGGAGCGATATGGATCGATCGAGCTTTTCTGCGTATTCCGGGAATATATCGATCGCCGCAACCCCTGGTTCCGTGAGGCGAAGAAAGCCCGTAAGCATTTGCCTGAGGCTGTCGTTCAACACGGCGTATGCGGATTCGACCCGTGCGAACACGATTGTCGCAGAGCGAACACCAGTGATCGCCGCGAGCTCCTCAGAAAACGCTTTTTTCGATTCCATTGCAAGCGTATACGTCGCCGCGTCCAACATCCCGAAGATCTCGGCATTCTCATCTGTCGAGCGGGCGAGTCGATTGTTAATGTCGAAATTCAGCTCATTTATTGCCTCGTGAATGAACGCAAATATGACGAGAGCAGGCCGCAGCGGGAGGTCACGGTCGAGCATCGATTTTACGATTTCCAGGACCCGCAGAATTCCTCCGAATCGCGGCAGGTACCGCTTCAGGTCCGCGCGGTCGCTGATCGAAAGCAGATCGTCTTCCAGCAGCAGGCAAAACTTTTCAGGTCAAAAGCGTTTGCCCGCGTCGACAAGCTCGGCGTCGAACGCACCGTACAGCGCGGTCGAGCTGAGCCCTTCGCCGGCGACCTTGCACCATGCATTCCATTCGATAAAATTCAGCGTGGGATTGCGGCAGAGCGAGCTGTTCAGAGCCGCCAGCGTTCGCACAGCCTGTTCGAGCTCAGCAGTCTCGTGCTTTACGAAGCCGCCTCCGGTCCCCGTGCGATTGATCTCGCCGATCATCTCGCTGCACCTGATCAGGACGGCCTGTGTAATTTGAAACTCGCCGCGGTAGTTTCGCTCGGCATTGTCTTGCTTTGTTCGATTCGGGAAAACCTGACGTTCGCTGGCGCAATAAACTTCAAGGCCGCGCACCCATAGCCCGAGCTCGAAAATAAGATCGCGAAGATGTTCGTCATCATTAATGACAACGTCATCCGCTTTCCGAGCATTTTTGCCGGCTTCGGGTTGGTCCAAGCCGGGAGCTTGGGTCTTTGCAGCCTTCAAAGGCATTTCCTCTCTAAATTTGAATCGATGAACAGGCGGGTTGCGGTTATACCGCTACTTATTTTATACATCAAAGGTTGGGTTCGTGGCAACGCAATTTTCTTTATGAAGATCCTTATCGCAACCAAAAACAAAGGCAAGATGGCTGAGCTTCAGTCTCTTCTTGCAGGCGAAAACTTTCAGTTCGTCAGTTTGGACGCATTTGAAAATGTCCCTGATGTCGAAGAAACGGGCAGTACATTTGCAGAAAATGCCAGACTTAAGGCGGTTGAATATTCCAGGCTGTTCGCATTGCATACTATTGCTGACGATTCGGGTCTGGAGGTAGAAGCACTCGACGGGCGTCCTGGAGTCCTTTCAGCCCGTTACGGCGGCGTTAAAAGTGATTACGGTACCAAGATCCGGTCACTGTTGGACGAGATAGATTCTTCTAAAATTCCGGGTCGAAAAGCACGCTTCGTCGCTCACATCGCTTTTGCTTCGCCCGAAGGCGACGTCCTTTTCGAAGCTGAGGGCATATGTCCCGGCACCGTCGCTTTTAAGACAAAAGGGATGAACGGTTTCGGTTATGATCCGATCTTTATACCCGACGGATTTGACCAAACATTTGGCGAATTGAGCGATGAAGTTAAGCAAAACATCAGCCACCGCGCACGTGCGACTTTGAAAATAATCCGATATTTACGCGATTTGGCTTGACCCACGTTAGTATTCGCCTGTAAAATCCGATGCTTGGAACCGTTACGCATAAATATAACGGGGCGTAGCACAGCCTGGTAGTGCGCACGGTTTGGGACCGTGAGGCCGCAAGTTCGAATCTTGCCGCCCCGACCATCAAGCTGGCTAACAAGATAGGAACACTTCACCCGACGTTGCTGTTTCTTCCCTCGCCGGCATCGCAGTTCTAAAGTTAGACGTTATAAACACTCAAACCAACTTGGAGGATAATTGAACTATGGCTCGTATGACACAATCCGAGATCATCAGCGCCCTCGCTGACTCATCCGGAATGAAAAAATCCGATGTAAAGGGATTTTTCGATACCCTTGCAACTATGGCCACCAGCGAAGTTAAAAAGAATGGTGAATTCACTTTGCCGGGATTCGGCAAACTGAAAAAGACAAATCGAAAGGCTCGCGAAGGCCGAAATCCGGCTACTGGCGCAGTGATCAAGATCCCGGCGAAAACGACCGTTAAGTTCAGCATTGGTAAAGCCATGAAGGATTCAATAAGCTAGTTGTTATCAATAAATTAGCACTTTACAAAGACCGCCGGGCGAAAAAGCCGGCGGTTTTTCTTTGATTGGTCTGACCAAATGTACAATTTGTTACAAAAAAAATCGTGACATATCCATTAATTTTTGTTATGCTTTTGTTACATAGAGGGAACGGGAACAAGCGCAGTAAGAACAACAGTAATCCGATAGTTAGATCTAAGAGCTAACTGCATTTCGATAATGCGGATCGGTAAATTTTTGCGTTATTCAGTTCCTCTATTTGGTTTATAAGGGGTATTTTTAGTCGAAAAAGGAGACCATAAAGTGGCAGCAGCTAAACCGATGACTTTGCAGGAGAGGATCTTGCAAATTGATCATATCCAGGCTCGCCGGTTTACAAAGTTAACTGGCGATTGTATAGATATTGCGACCCAGGGCATCATTAGACATCTTCGAGCATGTGCTCGAATGGACGTCAACCCGGATGCTTCGGCCGTACGCGAGATCATTGACGATGCTATTAACGGCAGACGAGTTTTTGCCGAAACGTCTAACGACCTATTGGCAGCCTGAAGAAGTACTTATAATTTTTTAGTAATACAAAATTGACCGCCGGTTCGGCGGTCTTTTTTTGTTTAATTTTCTCTTAGTTTCGCCCGATAAAGCGTATGTCCACCGATCACTTCGCCCGCATCTAGCTCGTACCATTTCTCAACATTTGTGATATCGAAAGCGCTGTAATTGGGGATTACGACAAATGAGATCAGTGGATTTGCGGCCTGTAGCCTACTAAATCCTTCGCGATAAGCCTTATAATTTCTAACCTCGGCGGCAATCTCTCCGTACGTAAGCGGTTTCGACTCGGTACTTAACCTGTCAGTGTGACGGCCCCAGCCGAAAAGTGCGATTTGAGAAACGAAATCGTTCTTTAGCAGGTAATCGAGCCCGCGTTCATCGACTTTCTGGTAATACAGTTGTTGAAAATACCGTTCCTTGCTTT
>JBJMGN010000357.1:0-3656 GCA_045807885.1 Pyrinomonadaceae bacterium
TGAACGGTTTTAACTCCTCGACACTCGCTTTGGCAATACGTTCGATCGAACCGAATTCGCGGAGCAACTTCAATTTTCGTTTGTTGCCGATTCCGGGGATCTCGGAAAGTTCTGAGGTGAAGTCGCGTTTCTCTCGACGCTTGCGATGAAATTCTAATGCCGTCTTGTGTGTTTCTTCGCGTATCTGAAGAACAAGCCGCATCGCGAGCGAATTCCGATCGAAGGGAATCGGAGCAAATTCTTTACCATGGACCAGCAAATGCGAGATCTGGCTGTGCTGCTTCGGCGGTTTTACCAGGCCAACGAGCATGATCTGTTCCAGATCGAGCTCCTGCATTGCAGATGCCGCCGCTGATAGTTGGCCCTTGCCGCCATCGATAAATATGAGTTCGGGAAGCTGGCCGCCTTCGTCGAACATGCGCTTGTATCGTCGAAAGACTGCTTCACGCATCGATGCATAATCGTCCTGCCCGTCGACACCTTTAATAATGAAGCGCCGATACAGATTTCTCGCAGGTTTGCCGTTGTCGAACACGACAATTCCGGCGACGTTTTCGGCACCTGAAATATTCGAGATATCGAACGATTCGATCCGCTGAGGGAAATACGAAAGCTCGAGAATTTCCTGCAGCTCTTCGAGCACCTTTTGCGAATCGGGTTTGAGCACCCGAAATCTTTGCTCAAAAGCTATCCGAGCATTATTTTCGACCAACCCGATAAGATGACGCTTTTCCCCGATCTTGGGAACAACGATCTTCACCCGTCGGCCGCGGCGTTCCGTTAGGACCGTTTCGAGAGTTTTGCGGTCATCGAAATCAACCGGCACATGGATCTCCAAAGGGACATAGTCTGTCGAATAGTATTGCACCAGCACTTCGCCGAGAAATTCCCCGGCGTCGAACGAATCGTCCTCCGGCAGATCTTCCCAAAAGAATTCGCGGCGGCCGACGATACGGCCCTCGCGCATCGTAAAAAGCTGTAACGCCAAACGCTGCTCCTCGCGATAAAAGCCGAAAATATCTTCATCGCGTTCAGCGGTGTAGGCCATTTTCTGCTGTTCGCCGAGTGCAATTACGGTCTGATACAGGTCGCGGTAACGCGCAGCGATCTCGTATTTTCCTTCTTCGGAAAACTGCCACATCCGCTTTTCAAGGTCGGATGCAAGCTCTTTGTCCTTGCCCTCCAGCAATTTTTTCACATCATGCGCCGCTTGTTTATATTCATCCTGCGTGCAAAGGCCTTTGACGCACGGACCCAGGCAGCGTTTCAGATGGTATTCAAGACAAGGACGCGGCAGCCTTCCGTCGATTTCGAGGTCGCACGTCCGAAGCTGAAATGCGCGATTTACCAAATTCAAAGTTTTTCTGGCTAAAGAAGCCGGCAGCATCGGGCCGTAATAATACGCGCCATCTCGCTGAACCTTTCGCGTAACGACCACTTTTGGAAATGGTTCGTTCGTGAGTTTCAGATGCGGATATTGCTTGTCGTCTTTGAGCATCACATTAAAGCGCGGCTTATGCTTTTTGATAAGGTTTGATTCGAGCACAAGAGCCTCGACCTCGTTATCAACGACGATGAACTCAAAGTCCGCAATGTGTCTTTTTAACTGGTTTGTTTTCCAGTCTGATTTACTTGCCTGAAAATAGGACCGAACGCGGTTCTTTAGATTTTTTGCTTTACCGACATAGATGATCTTGCCGGAGGAATTTTTATGAAGGTAAATTCCGGCCGAGGTAGGAAGCGATTTAAGCTTGTCTTCTATCGCCATTTCTTTAATTTTACAACAACGAAGGCCGGGGAAATAAAAAACCCGCGATCCGTTTCCGGATTCGCGGGCATAATCTTCTTTATTGTCGAAATTGTTACCGCTGAACTGCCGGAAGCAAAAGTCCGATCAGTACTGCGATGATGCCTGCTGTCATTACTATCATTTACCGTTCCTCCAAATATAATTGCTTATCAAATTCGCCGCTCGAAACTACCGAAGCGTTCGCGATAATATGTAGACGCATGTAGCCGGAGTTTTTGCATACGCAGGGATGAAAACGCTTCTTACTAGTTCGCCTCTTGAGGCTGCTGAAATTATCAAACTCGGCGGGATTGCTGCATTTCCGACTGAGACCGTTTACGGCCTCGGGGCCGATATTTTCAATAAAAAGGCGATCGAAAAGGTATTCGAAGCTAAGAACCGCCCCGCGGACAATCCGCTTATCGCGCACATTTCGTCGATAGAGCAGATCGCAGAATTGGCCAACAAGATCACGGAGACTGCCGGGAAATTGATCGAAAGTTTCTTTCCGGGGCCAGTGACGATCGTTCTGGAAAAAGCGGGACATGTGCCTGATATTGCGACGGCAGGTTTGGATTCGATCGGAATTCGGATGCCGCGAAATACGCTCGCGAGCGAGTTCATCGCGGCCTGCAGAACGCCGGTAGTTGCTCCATCGGCTAATCTGTCCGGCCGACCGAGTCCGACGACCTGGCAGGCTGTTTACGAAGACCTCGACGGTCGTATTGACTGTATTCTACAGGGCGACGCAACAGAGATCGGTCTCGAATCGACCGTGGTCGACTGCCGTGTAGATACGCCAACGATATTGCGGCTGGGTTCAGTTTCGCTTCAGGATATACAAGCGGTCATACCGGGGGCCAAACTTTTCGGTTTCAATAATGACGGCGAACGCAGAAGTCCCGGGCTAAAGCACAAGCATTACTCGCCGCGCGCTTCGGTAGTGATTTGGAACAGTCAAAAACCAGAGGCGTTACGGACTGCATTCATCGGGCTCAGACAGCCCGAACGGGACTTCGCCTTGATTAGGAAAGTACCGAGTCTTCAAGCTTATGCCCACGAACTGTTCGAGTTTTTTCGCGAGTGTGACCGACAGGAAATCGAAATGATCTACTGCGAACGCGTCGACGACTTGGGGATGGGAGCCGCGTTGATGGACCGGATCGAACGGGCTTCAAGAGCAGGGAACTGATGGCTTTACGAGCGCAAGAATCGCTAGATCGCCGTTAGCAGCGATCGAATTTGTCAAGAAACACTTGTCGCTGGTTAATGAACCCACCTTTTCGGTCGGTGTGAGGACGAGTGCCGGCGCGTCGCTATTCGAAACATAAGCCGCTAATTCTTTCGGATCATCAAACCGCTTCTGTTTACCGTCTGATTCGCGCACCAAACGGCCAGCCGCGTAAAATTCGGCGTTGTGGGAAATATTTTGGAAATTGACGACTTTGCTGGAGCTATAACCCATCTCGTCTGCCGATTCGATCAGCCGCTTCACCGATTCGCGGTCGGCGTATTTCGGAACTACAAATGATATTGAGATCACAATCGTGATCAACATCGAGACCGCAATAATGAGCATTAACTGTCCGCGGTGGGGTCGTGCTTTAACGAATTGAAAAATATAGATCCCCGCAAGGATTACGGTCCCCGGAACGGCAGGCAAAATATATCCAGGCAATTTCGAACCCGAGAGCGAGAAAAATATAAACGGGACGGCGATCCAGGCAAAAGCGAAAAGTTGAAGCTGCCCGGTATTTATTTCAGTGTTCGGAGTCTGCGCGGCTTTGCGATCGAATAGTTCCGTTACACGCTGCCAGATCGACGCAAGAAAAAACGGCAGCCACGGAAGCGTCATCAAGGGCAGGAC
>JBJMGN010000358.1:0-5052 GCA_045807885.1 Pyrinomonadaceae bacterium
CGGAACAGCGAGCAGTTTTCCGTCCGCCGAGCTCGCGAGTCGTGCGGGGCAGTAAATGTCACGCGTTTTTGTGCCTCGAAGCGGTGAGTTCAAAATTGCAAATCCGCGTTCGACTGCAGGGTCCGTTGCGGCCTGCATTAGCATGATCGCCCGCCGAACAAAAAGAATAAACGTCACGGCGGCAGACACCGGGTTCCCGGGCAGCCCGAAAAAGAACTTACGGCCGCGTTTTGCAAACACAGTTGGTTTGCCGGGTTTCAGCGCGACCTTATCAAAAAGAATTCTCGCCCCGATGGCAGACATCGCTTTTTTTGTAAGGTCATATTTGCCAACGGAAACGCCGCCGGTCGTAACAACGATATCGGATATCTTAGAGGCGGCATGGATCGCCTCGCAAAGCTGATCAAGGTCGTCGCCTACGTTTCGGTTAACATTCACGGATCCAATACATTGTGAACAAAGTGAAATTAAGGAAATGGAATTTGAATCTCGTATCTGGTCTCGTTTTGGTTTTCGAGCTACTTCAACGATCTCCGAACCGGTTGGATTAATAGTTATCACCGGCTGCTTCGCGACCCGGATGCGCGAATAACCAAAAGCGGCCGGCGTCGCGATCATTTCCGCTGTGATCTTCCGGCCGGCAGCAATTACGGTCGTGCCTGTTCGTATTTCCTTTCCCTTTGCAACTATGTATTGACCCTTCGGTACCGGGTCGATAAGCGAAACGATACTGTCGTATTCCTTTGTAAGCTCTATCTTTTGAACCGCGTCGGCTCCTGCCGGAACCGGTGCCCCAGTCATTATCCTTACGGCCTCACCCCGTTTCAATTCTTTGTGCCATCCTCGGCCGGCAGCGGACTCGCCGACTATTTTAAGGTTCACGGGCACCTGTCGCGTATCGCGAGACCGAAGCGCATAACCGTCCATTTGCGAGCGGTTAAACGGCGGCAGGTCCATATCAGCGATGATATCCTCTGCTAAAACACGACCATAAGATTTTGCAAGCCCCACTCGTTCCGTGCCGAGCGGCAAGATATTTTCATCGAGGAGCTTGAGAGCTTTTGCAACGGGGATCACAGTGGGAACCTCATTTGATCAGGTAGAATTCTGTTTGCCGGGGGCGAATGAATTGATAGCCTTGCGGCGACATAACGGCGTCGTCTTCGGCCATTACCGTCACCTTTTGATTGTCCCACTCAGGAATGATGGTCGACGTGTTGAGCTCGATCGACATAAAGGAACCGGGCAGTATTTTGTTTCCGCCGCCTCCGACCGTGCCGCGAAAGTCGATCGATGGGCCGAGACCGTGGCCTTGTGTGCCGATCGGGTGTGAATAGATCATTGCATCCATATTAAGCTTTTTCGCTTCCGCCATCGTTTTTTCATAGACCTCGGTCCCGGTCATGCCGGGCTTCGCGATCGTAAATAAAAGGTCCTGCAGCCTGGTTGTAGTGACGAGCGCAAAACGCAGCCCATTCGGAGCATTGTTTTCGCCTTCCTTTAGTATGTAGGCGTGCTTTTGCCAGTCGGTGCTGAGGCCCATGTAACAGAGGCCGAAATCGACATGAAGCAGGTCGCCTTTTTGAAGCACTTCGGCTTCTTTCGCAATGCTTAAAAATTGACCATTCGTCTGTGTCGCGGTTTGTTGCCGCTGAATTCGCAGGTCCGGTTGAAACCAGACTGTGAGCCCTAGTTTGCTGACCTGGTCCAGCAGCCACCACCGAACATCGCCGACGGTCGTTTTGCCTGGCGTGATGACTTCCGTTGAAAACGCGCGGCGCGTGAGGAAGTCGGTGAGCTGTACAGCCTTTTGATATTCAACTAATTCTTCGGGTAGCCGCGTGTCGAGAAACTCGGTCAATAAAGGGGCGGCAGAAACGAACTTCTTTTCATTTTCCGCACCGAGTGTCTCCACCAAAAACTTGTACCCGTCGTAAGAAAGCCCGGACTGCTGCCCGCGTGTGCCCCCGTAGTTAAGAGCGATGGTTTTCGGCTTTGCCTCGTCGACGATCTTTCGCAGTTCTTCACCAAACTTGTCGCGTGCCGGCATCACGAGCTTGTAGAAATTATTTAGCCGCTCTTCGTCATAACGGACCATCGCGATGCGATCCAACTTGTCACCGCGATCGATGAAAATGAATACATCCCGTCGGCCGACGATCGGTATCGGAGGAACGAGCTGATCGATTACCGGATCGCTCTTGAACTCTTCGTTGACAACGATCCACATCTCGACGCCGTACCGTTTCATCATTGGTTGAAGCAACGCGAGACGCGCTTTCAACCAGCCTTCGCGCACTTCCATTTGCTCACGCGGATTAAGCAGCTTTGGCATCGCCGGAATTGTGGCCTGGCCGAAAGCCGAGATAGCGAACGACAATACTATGAGGATCGTCGCCGAAAATATTCGTATCATAGGTGCGGTTTCGCTTCGAAATGGGCGAAATGTTAGACTGCTTGTTTGAATTTTCATCCGAATTTTACCATAACGACATCATGATCGATTTTCAGTTATCTGAAGAACATTTGGCCCTTCAAAACACAGTTCGCGAGTTTTGTGCCGGCGAGGTCGCTCCTTACATTAAAGAATGGGACGAAAAGTCTCATTTCGAACGTACTGTATTCGACAAAATGGCAGAGCTTGGACTTTTGGGTGTTTGCATTCCGGAGCAATACGGCGGGGCAGGATTCGATTACATCTCGCTCGGGCTCGTTTGTGAAGAGCTTGAGGCCTGCGACACCTTTCTTCGCGTGGCAATGTCGGTTCACGTTGGCCTGAACAGTCTCAGCGTATATAGCTGGGGCACTGAAGAACAGAAGCAAAAGTACCTTGTTCCGCAGGCGAAAGGCGAAAAGATCGCTACATTCGGACTTACGGAGCCAAATGCCGGCAGCGACGTCGTTGGAATGCGTTCGTATGCAAAGCGCGACGGCGACGATTGGATATTGAACGGTGAAAAGATGTGGATCTCACTCGGAGATGTCGCCGACCATTTTCTCTTTTTTTGCTGGACCGATCAGGAAAAGCAAAAGGCGCGCGACCACAGCGGTATTTCATGCTTCATTGTCGAACGCACAATGCCTGGTTTTTCGAGCGGCACGCTTCACGGCAAACTAGGTATCAAAGCAGGCAACACCGGTTACTTTTCGTTGCAGGATGTCCGTGTGCCCGGTGCGAATTTGCTCGGTGCCGAAGGCGAAGGATTCAAGATCGCGATGTTTTCGCTTGAGAATGGGCGCTATACGGTTGCATCGGGCGCTACCGGCGTTATACGCGCTTCACGCGACGCGTCGGTTGCGTACGCGAATACACGCGAGGTGCAGGGTCAAAAGATCGGCAATTTCCAGCTCGTCAAACAAAAGATCGCCGATATGGAAGCTGATTACCAGATGTCGCATCTACTCTGGCTGCGATGCGGATACCTTAAAAATGAAGGCTTGCCGTCCGCGAAAGCAGCAAGTCTTGCGAAATGGCAGGCTACGGTTCGCTCGGAAAAAGCAGCTTCCATGGCTATCGAGGTCCACGGCGCCAACGGCTACACAAACGATTATCCGGTTGAACGTTATCTTCGAAATTGCAAAGCCGCGGTCATCTACGAAGGTACGCGCGACATCCACACGCTGATGCAAGCCGACTGGGCACTTGGACTTAAAAAAGAAAAAGCGGCAAGAGTGATCCTTCCACCCTATAAACCTACTGAAGCAAAAAGCACTTCGAACTGATCATTTCGAAAGAATGTAAGATGCAGAAGCCCGCTCGGGCTTTTGCAATGTTGCTCTGCAGCCCGCCCGAAAATACCTCTACAGACATTGATTTCCGATAAAATATCCGCAGACAATGTTAACCATATAACATAGCGAGCGGGTTAAATATAATTCTTTAAGCAGTTTGTAAGAATCAATACAAAAATTAAATAAAGCAAGTCGAAGAGTAAATACTTGAAGTTAATTGTTTTCAAACGCAAGAAATGAACGTGAATGCTATTTCAATATTCGATAAAGGCCATAGAGCCGACACGTTCAAAGTTTCCGAAACACTCTTTCCTTCATACAAGTCTTTCGATGACCTTATCGATCTGGAACGGCTTCGTTCTCTTGATTCGTACCTCACGCAGCGGATCCGGCGGCACATCGTCGATAACGCGGACGATTACTTTCTAAACGAACACACATTAGAAGGTAACGCGCCTTATCGCCCGGGAGTGCGCGAGATATGGCTGTCGCGAACACTGCCCGGAACGCCTTACAACTACCTCGACATAAATAAAAGCGAGCTTTGGGCGCTAACAGAGCAAGCAACCGAATTCACGTTGCTGATGGATTTCATACGAACGCTGCCGTTCAAATCGACGGGCCGGATCTTGATAATTTACGATGAAGGCGGGTGCAGCGTTCCGGCTCACCGCGACCATGAGCAGACCGACATTTGCCACGATTTTATTTGGTTCAGAACAAATTTGAAAAAACCGTTCTATTTGCTTAATGCCGCTAGTGGCGAAAAACTTTATGTGGAGGGCTACACGGCCTGGTTCGACACGGTCAACCAATTTCACGGCAGCGATGCGGCCGCAGGATTAACTTTCAGCGTACGGGTTGACGGTTGGTTCACAGACGAATTCAGGCGGGATATTCCTTACAGCAATGCGAACCCAGCGGCGACACCTGCGATTTGGGCCTTAAAAAGCGGCGAGGTTCAAACATGCTAGACATTGCGGATTCGGAATCAGGAACAGAGATGCACTTTGCCGAAGTTGATCCACGGGTAAGTTATCCGAGCTATAAGTCGATGGACGAGTTTATCGACATCGAACGCTTGCGCTCGCTGGACGGCTATATTCGAAACAAAATAAAGCGCCGTTTAACTGAACACGACGATCCGAAATTTTATACAGGCCCATATACGTTAGAAGAAGACAAGGAGGGCCGGCACGGGTAGAGAATGATCTACCTTTACGAATCTTCGGAGCCAGATAATTATTTAGATCTCGACCGTTACGAACTGTGGAACACAAGCTAGGCAGAGAACGAATTTTCTCTCGTGAGCGACTTCAT
>JBJMGN010000359.1:0-8487 GCA_045807885.1 Pyrinomonadaceae bacterium
GATCGCGATTCGTCGCTGCCAGCACACGTACGTCTACAGGAATTTCCTTCACGCCGCCGACGCGACGAATTTCCCGTTCCTGTAACGCACGGAGAAGTTTGGCTTGAAGCGCGATATCGAGCTCGCCGATCTCGTCGAGGAAAAGCGTTCCATTGTTTGCGATCTCAAATAACCCTTTCTTTTCACCCACAGCCCCGGTGAACGAGCCCTTTTCATGGCCGAATAGTTCCGACTCAAGTAGGTTCTCGTTTATCGCAGCGCACTTAACAGCTTGAAAGGTCTCATTCGTCCGTAAGCTGTTCTTGTGCATCGAACGCGCGATCAATTCCTTCCCCGTGCCGCTTTCGCCGCGAATCAAAACAGTAGAATTCGACTTTGCGATCTTTAAAATCAGTTTTTTGACCTTGTCCATTTCCGGGGATACGGAAACGATCTCGGTGTCGAGTGCTGAAAGTTTATTCAGTGCGCGGGAAACGGTATCAAGCAGTTTCTCGCTGTCGTATGGTTTTTGAAGATAGTCAAACGCGCCCAAACGCAGCGCGTCGACTGCCGAATCGACAGAGCCATGTGCGGTGAGCAGAATGACGATTATTGACTTGTCGTAGTTGGTCAATTCCTTCAGCAGGTCGAGGCCGGACATGCCGGTCATTTTCAGGTCTGTTAAGACGAGATCGAAACGCCGCGATTCGACGAATTTCATCGCCGCTTCGCCGGAACTCGCCGTCGTTACGTCGTAGCCCTCGCCTGAAAGGATCGTTTCAAGGATCTCTCTCTGGTTTTTCTCGTCGTCCACGACGAGGATAGATTTTCTTGCCATAGAATATTTACAGTGCGGAGCTTATCACGTCCTGGCAGCCTTACTGCTTTCGCTTTTCTCGTCCTTCACCTGTTTCGGATCTTCCGCTTCCTTTTTGATGCCGGCTTTTTCGTCAAAGATCGCGTTAATCGCACCGCCTATCAGAATTACCAAAGCGGTCAGGTAAAGCCAAAGCAATAAAATGATCATCGCCCCGAGCGAGCCGTAGGTCGCTGCGTACGAATCGAAATAAGTAAGATACAACCGAAATCCGAACGAGAAAAGTATCCAGAGTATTACGCCGACCACGGCACCAGGCGTGATCCATTTCCACTCGAACGGATCATGATTCGGAGCGAAATTATACAGCAAAGCGAAGGCAAGAAGCAGAAGGCAAATTACCGCGATCCATTCCAATGCGACAAGAACGTATTGGGAATCGATCGGCAGGATAGCGTCCAAAAATTGTGAGCCGTAAACGATAAATCCCAAAGTGATCAGGACCAGAACGCCGACACCAAGCGTCAAGAGCAGGGACGTCAGCTTTGCCTTCCACCAGGAACGAGTCTCTTTGAGGTTGTAAACCTCGTTGAGCGTGCCACGCATATTATCGATGCCGGCTGATGCGGACCAGAGAGTAATTAGCACGCCGATCGTCAGCTTTCCGCCGGTGGCGTTCGACGTAACTTCAGTCAGCGTTTTTTGAACAAGGTCGAAAGCGGATTTTGGCATCACCTCGCCGAGAATGGTAAAAAGCTGATCCTGAAGCTCGGTTTTATTACTAATGATGATGCCGATCAGGCTCATCAGAAAAAGAAGCAGCGGAAATAGTGCGAATGAAAAATAAAACGCCACCTGAGCAGCGTTTCCCAAAATGTCATCGTCCGATATCTTTTCCCAAAGGCGGGAGGCGAAGCTTTTAAAATCAAAGTTCATGATTCCCTCTCAAAAAAGAGAAGGGTATCAAGCACGAGGAATACGGACTGTAAACTTTGTACCTTTGCCAAGGGTGGATTCAACAGCGATATCACCGTTATGAATGTCGACGATCTTTTGCACAATGGCGAGCCCAAGGCCCGTGCCGGTTTCCTTTGTGGAGAAATAGGGTTCAAAGATCTTGGATAGGTTTTCTTCCGAAATGCCGCTGCCGGTGTCTGAGACCTCAAACCGCACGAACGCGGCTTCAGGCGAGATCTTTACACTTAGATGGCCGCCATCAGTTCCCATCGCCTGGACGGCGTTGATAAACAGGTTATTAAATACCGAACGCAGGAATTCGGTGTCGCCCATGATCTGGCCAACATCTTCGTGCTCGACGACACCGATCTTTATATTGTTCTCGGCCGCCTGAGCTTCGACAAGCCGCAGCGAGTCTTCAACTACTTTTCGAGCCTCGACCGGCTGAAGATGCGCCTTTGCCGGGCGCGAATAATTGAGGAAATCGGATATCTGTTGGTTGATACGAGCGACCTCGGTCTTTATCTGGCCGATCAACTTTTGGTATTCAACCGTTTTTCCGTCCGCCGGTGAGAATTTATTTTTTAAATGATCAAGTGTCAGGTTGATGTAGTTAAGCGGATTGCGGATCTCGTGTGCGATCGCAGAACCCAGTCGCCCGACAACCGCACTTTTTTCGGCTTGCCGAAGCTGGTCTTCGAGTTCCCGGGTTTTCTCTAACTCAGCGACCATCTCGTTAAAGTTTTGTGCGAGTTGTCCTATCTCGTCAGCCCGGTTATGGTCCTGCACACGGACCGCTAGATTTCCGCTGGCAACATCCTGCGCCGCATTTGAAAGGTTCGCAATCGGCCGGGTAAATCGCCAAACGAGCAAAAAGGTGATCAGCGTAGATGCGAGGACGATGCCAAGCGTGTAGACCAGCGGTTGTGCGGCACGCCATGCGGCAGCACGGCGATCGTTCTTTAACAGAACCATGATGTAGTACCGGCCTTTGCTCGTATCGATCGATACCGCGTGAGCCTCGTCATCCGTAGTGGCCTCTGACGTTTGTCGGTTGGGAAAGTTCTCTATGTCGGTGCCGAGCCGCGATCCTTCCATCAACGGCGGCAGGTCGGATACTTCGCTAAGATTTTTGAAAACATCGGTTCCGTCGTCCGCAGTCGTGGGAACGAGATCGGGATTAAGACTGTCGGTGATCTGCCATTTATTATTGATTATTATGATGTCCCGTATACGCTCCCGAGCATCGGCGTCAAGGTACGTCTGCCCGGGCTGATCGATCAGATCCTGCATGTATTCGCTTGAGGTGATGCCGCTGACGCCGAGCGCGATCCCGGCAACGATCGTTTGTTCCTGAAGCTCGCGGAGGCGTTCGTTCTCATTCTGGGTTTTTAGGTTTAAATAGAACTGAACGCCGAGGGTCACGATCAAGAGCAATGCAAGGATCACCAGCAGACGGCCGCGAAATGTATTAAAGAAGTCCATCAATTAGATAATCTTATGCTATACATCAAAAGTACTTGCAGTGTCTCGAACTGAATGTTATAGTCAGGCTTAGTAAATTCGCAATGTTCCGCAAAAGCATTTGTTCAACCCGGCGGAACAAGAGCGACCTCTCTCAAAATCAAATTTAAAATCCTTCGTTAAGCTGAGGTTGTACATGAAGTTGATGTGTCCCGAAAAGCGTTTCGCTTTGGCTGTCTTTTCCTTCCTTTTGGCATTCGGTTTACTTACCGACAACATTTCGGCCCAAAACAAGAAGAAAACACAAGCAAAGAAGTCCGCTGCATCGGCGAAGGCCGATGCTAAGAAGAAGGACACCAGGCGTAAGGATGCCAGCAATTCGCGCACCGCAAAATCGAATGCGCGTGATAAGAAGTCGAATTCGAAATCCGCCAAAAACGACCCCAAATCAAAGAAGCTCTCGGCCAGAGAGCAGGCACGGCTCGACTCGAAATCGAAAAAGTCATCCCGGGAAAGCAAGCGGGAAGCCGCAGAACGCCGCCGCCAGGAGGCGATTCGCCGCGAAGCCGCGCTTGCTGAACAACGCCGGCGCGAGGCGGCAGCTCGAGCGGCGCGTGAACGTTTTCTAGCCTTCGAACGTGGATTGAGGACCGAAACGGTCGACAACATTTCGCATGACAACACTTCGGGCGAAGACCTTTCGATCCGAAAAACGGCCATCGATGCCCTTGGGAATCGTGCCGGAACAGTCGTCGTTATGGAGTCGCAGACCGGAAAGCTTCTGACGGTCGTAAATCAGGATTGGGCGATAAAGAACGGATTTAAACCGTGTTCCACCATTAAGCTGGTGACCGGCGTCGCAGGCGTTAACGAAAACGTCATCAACAACGATGGCGATATCGTTGGCGAGAACTATTCCGTCAACCTTAATACTGCACTGGCATTTTCGAAGAACCCGTATTTTCAGCGTGTCGGCGTCAAAATGGGTAACGCCAAGATGATCGATTATGCCCGCTCTTTGGGTCTCGGTCAGAAAACCGGCATAAACGCTGAAGGCGAAACGCCGGGCAAACTCCCATACGGAAACAGCAATCCGCGGATCTATTCGCACGGCGACGATTTTGAGGTTACTCCGCTGCAACTTGCGGTGATGGTTTCGGCACTCTCTAACGGCGGAAACAAGGTGGTTCCGCACATCTCGAAGCCTGAGACCGAAAAAACGGCCTACAAGCCCCATTTCAATGGCCGAATCGATATTCCGCAAGAGCGGTTTCAGCAAGTACTTCCTGGAATGATGGGTGCCGCGGAATTCGGGACGGCGCATCGCGGCGTTGACGCGGGTCTGGGAATCGCCGGAAAAACCGGTTCGTGTATTGGAAGGGGTTCGTGGGTAGGACTGTTTGCATCCGTGGCCCCGGTCGAAAATCCGAAATATGCAGTGGTCGTGATAACCCGCGGGCATGGCGAACGCGGAAAATATGCCGCTGCGGTGGCCGGCCGGATCTACCGCGAGCTCGCACCCAAGATCTCGCGCGACCAGATGAAATACATGGCGCTAAAGCAGCGTTCTTCAACGCAACCGATTGATGCTCGAACAGCAGCAGCAGCCGACGACGAGGACGAAGACGAAGCCATCGAGGGTGACCTTGCTGCCAGCGAGGTCCGAAATGCCGCCTCAACATCTCAGCAGGCGGTGGTTGTTGAACCTAAAAAGACGGTCGTAAAAACGGCATCGTCGAAGCCGGTTTTCTCGCCGGTGGTAATTCCATACAAAAAGGATACAGAGACCGCGCCTGATACGACGCGATCGCGTCCGCGGATCGTAAGGAACGAGAAGTGATCCGCTTTTAATGATTTCGGTCTGAACACAGGCCCCGCCGATCGCTGGCGGGGCATTTTTTGTCAGTTGTTAACGCCTGTTTACTTGACAGCGCTTTGAATTCTGCGTGATTATTTAGCATTCAAGACCAAGCGGGGACTGCGCCCTCGGATTAGGCTCCGGATTTTGATTTTGCCCTATAACTTTGCAACGATTTTTTTAGGAAATACATCTGAATTGGCGCGGAATCCAAATATGCGGAATTCGCGAAATTGAATATTGAAATGCTCAGGTTGGAGGAAGTAGTTGAAATGAAGAAGATTGCCAGATCGGCCTTTTTGGGTTTGTTCGCTGCGCTGTTGATCGCAGCGGGCTCCGCGGCGGCATATGCGCAGGCAGGATGCGACGACACGGATAAGATCAACGAGCTCGATGCAAAGATCCGAGAGAACAGCAAAAAGAAATCGACACTCAAGGTTGCGGCTGACTCCGGAAAAGAATTTTTGGAGAAATTTGGTGCCTGCGAGGCAACCAAGGAATTCACAGACTGGCTTAAGGTCCAGATGCCGAAGTGGGAAACGCTTATCAAAGAAAAAGCTGATGCAGATGCTAACGCATCAATGTTTAGTCGATTTGATGCCGGCATAACTGGCGAGAAATATGAAGAGTCGTACGCCGCCGGAAGAGATATCCTCGCAAAGGATCCAGAGAACCTGAATATCATTGTTCCTCTCGGCGCGATCGGACTTTATCAGTCGTATAACAAGAACTATAAGTTCAATGACGATTCGATCCGGTACGCGAAGATGGCTATCGCGAAGCTCAAGGCCGGTGCTGTCTCGAAAAAGCCAAGCGGCAAGTTTGGTGCTTTTCAGTTCGAGTACACCAAAGACGAGGCTATCAGTGAATTGACCTATGCCCTTGCGTATATGAATTACTGGGCAAAGGGCGATAAGAAAGCTGCACTTCCTTATTATTATGAAGTTTCTCAGCTTCCTGGTAAGTACCAGACCGAACCGCGTGTTTTCGCGACGATCGCCGATTATTACATCGGTGAGGCCGCAAAGCTTGGCGAAGAGGTTGCGAAGCTGATCGAGAAGCAAAAGGCTGCAACGGCCGTTGAAGAAAAGGAAAAGATCGACGTTGAGATCAAGGCGAAGGTCGGTTTGTTCAACGGATATACGGAACGTGCGATAGATGCGTTTAGCCGTGCACACAAGGTTGCACCGTCTGCTACTGCAGCAGAAAAGACATATAAAGAGGGACTTTATAAGTCGATCCAGGATCTTTACAAGCGTCGATTCGACAAGGAAGCCGGTATGAATGAATACATCACGGCTACGCTTTCGAAGCCCTTCCCGAATCCGACAAGCGAGGTGACACCGATCAATGATCCTGATCCGGTGACCACCACTTCTACGGCAGCACCGGCAACGCCGGCCAACGGCAAGACCGCGGCTTCGACAAAGCCATAGTATAAAAGTCTTATTTCCTTCGATCTGAAGCATTGAGCCGGACGTATATTTCAGCGTCCGGCTTTCTTTTTGCGGCTAATATTCCTAAAATCGCTTTTTGACATGCCCACGAAGCTTGAAACGCTTGAAAAAACGCTTGGACACAGCTTTCGCGATCCGGAGCTATTAGAACGTGCGCTCACGCACCGGTCATGGGCACACGAAAACGCAGGAAAGAGCGGTTGCCCCTCGCGGATCCCTGAAAACGAAACACTCGAGTTCGTAGGCGATTCCGTTGTCGGCCTGGTGGTTGCGGAAGAGCTTTTTGCCCGCAATCCAGACGCCAGCGAAGGCGAGCTTAGCTTGATGAAACACAGCCTTGTCAGGATGGAAGCCCTGGCCGCTGCCGCTGACAAGATCAAGTTAGGTGATTTTGTACAGCTAAGTTCAGGAGAGGAAAAGATCGGCGGCCGTCGAAACCCGGCGATCCTGGCGGATGTATTCGAGGCGGTAGTCGCTGCAATATTTCTCGACGGCGGTTACGCTGCGGCACACAAGTTTGTGGCGCGCGAAATGGCTGAACCGATCAATAACGCGACGCCGAAAGACGCCCTCGATTTCAAAACGCTGCTGCAGGAAACGCTGCAGGCGAACAAATTGGCGGCCCCGACGTATCATCTCGTACGAAGCGAGGGGCAGCCGCACGACCGCACTTTCTTTGTGGAGGCCGTGTGGGAATCGGGCCGGGCTTCTGGAACGGGCCGTTCGATCAAAGCCGCGGAGATGATGGCGGCAAACAATGCTTTGGAGATCTTGAGCGGAATCAAGAAATAGAATTTTACCTATGGCAACTGAAGAAAAGAACGAAAAGGTACAAACCAAACCGGCCGGGCCACCGAAATCGCTGTTTCGCGAATATTTTGAATCGCTAACAGTGACGTTGATCATGGCACTGTTTGGGATGACCTTTATCATCCAGGCTGTTACCGTTCCGACGGGTTCGATGCAGAACACGATCCTTATCGGCGATTACCTTTTGGTAAACAAGTTCATTTTTAATCCCGGCGGCAGCCCTTTGCCGTTTCTTCCCATGCGGGAGATCCAGCGTGGAGACATTATCGTTTTCAAGTATCCGGGCAACAAGCTTCATCCTGAAATGGACCGCGCCCACGGCAGCTCAGCGACGCCGTATCAAATGAATTACGTGAAACGCGTAATTGGCATACCCGGTGACACGGTCGAATTTCGCGATAACCAAGTTTTCATTAACGGTGAATTGCTACCCGAACACAGGATCATCGGAGACCCACCTACAGCCGGCGATAACCAATCGGCCTTGATCCCTACGGAGTTCGAAGAAAGAAAACCCGACGATAAATACGACGTTTATTATTCGAAGCGGACAATGGAGCCGGTCCGGAATGGCCAGAAACTGGCTCGCCGTGAATTTGAGTTCGCAGTGCCCGGAAAGCCAATGAAGGTGCCGGAAAATAGTTTCTTCTGCATGGGCGACAGCCGCGACAACAGCGAAGACAGCCGATACTGGGGTTTTGTGCCGCGTGAGCTTGTTGTCGGGCGCGCGATGTTCGTCTATTGGTCGTGCGACCGTGGAGCCTCGAATGGCGATATGCTTGGCTGCCTGACGCATCCGCGGCTTGATCGAATAGGGAAATTTGTTAAATAAATTACTGTTCGCATTGGCGAATAGAAAAAGACTGAAAAATTCAGTGGCTTTAGCTTAAAATATATTGGGCTAAAGCCCTTTTGTTTACCTTGCCTGAACCGTCGGCTTAAATCGACGGCAATTCAAATGAAATTCAAATTTAACGAAGAGGTCACGGGTGCTCTGCATTTTGATTCACCGATCGTCGCGCTCGAATCGACTGTAATTGCCCACGGCCTTCCTTATCCTGAAAACATCGAAACTGCTTATAAACTCGAACGCATTATCCGGGACAACGGAGCGGTACCTGCGACGGTGGGCGTGTTCGGCGGCG
>JBJMGN010000360.1:0-2784 GCA_045807885.1 Pyrinomonadaceae bacterium
CACTCGCCGTCAGTGGACAGGTAAGTGTTGTACAGAAGCTAGTTACAGCGAATTTTAGAGCAAATTTAGCGATTTTCGAAAAACTTTTTCGAAGCGTCCCAAACTGTCCCACTGTCCCACGCATATCTTCACGATGAATCCTGCGGAGAGGGCGGCGGTTCGACCAGCGTTCAAATTATCAAAGATCCAACGCGTTGCAAGGATAGCACACCGTTGCACAAATTTATAGACTTTTATGGATCGGATGCTGGAAGGAACGTGGGATCAAAATTGCCGTTTCAGACATTTGATCAAAGGGGGCGAGTTTGGCCGCATCCCATAGATCTACGTCAGATATGAATCATTGTCGGTGTATACCGCCGCCAACAATAGAATAAATGGTGCAGACCGGTTTCCACCCGGAGCTCGCCCCATCTGTATCATACCTTACATATGAGCTTTCTATGTAACCTGCGTTACATAGCATTGGCGATTTTTAGGTGGGCGATAGTCAGAATTTAGGGGTATTCGCGGTCGTACTCACGCTTAACTATCGCGTAGCATTCGCATGAACCGTCTTCGAGTCCGGCACGATCAAGGATCGTGATCCGGCCGCGAACGTAGCGAATATAGCCAATGTCCTGAAGGTCGATCGCGGCTCGCGTAACGCTCACGCGACTAGTGCCCAGCATTAGAGCTATGAACTCCTGAGTTAAGGGAAGAACGTTGCCGGCGATACGGTCGTCGCACATCAACAGCCAACGGGGAAGCCTTTCCTCAACGTGGTGCAGCCGGTTGCAGAGGGTTGTTTGGCTGACCTGTGCATACATCTTTTGGATAAAGCTGAGTACCCGGTCATGGAATATTCCTGCGCGTCGAAACTCCTCTAGAAACTTGTCAGCGCTCATCCTAAGCACCGGTCCCGCGATCTGGATCATGCTTTTGTGTGGTGACTTGTCCGTTCCCATCGCAATATCGATGCCGACAGCACCTTCATTTCCGACCAGACCAACCTCCGCCATCTGGCCTGCTTCGGTCGATGCCACAATGGAACCGATCGCGTTAACGGGAAAGTAGATGTGAGTTATGGTTTCGTAGGGTTCGTAGAGCTTTAAATTCAGGTGCCCATCAATGCGTTCGAGGTGCGGCGCAAGCCGCTCCGAAACATCCGCAGGCAGATTTTTCAAAAGACGTGGGCTGATGTGTGAGACATCGTCGTTCATTAATCTCTCCAAATAGAACCTGGCGCTTGCGAATGCAGCATCCGGCACAAGAAGAGAATTATGAAAGGTCTCCTGATGTCGATTGGTGAATTCAATTCCTGGCGCGGATAATACCACCGATCTTCAGACCGAAATACTCCGAACCGATCCAAGATTTAGATTAATTATCGACTAAAAAAAATATAGCGTCTGTTAAACGCGTAACATACAAATGTTTGAGGGATAAATATAATCTCGTCTATATAGTCGGAGGAAATATGCCCAGCTCGTCAGACACGCTCCGTCTGAGCTCGTCGGCACATGCACTCGGGGATGAATACTATCGCTTATTGACCTCGTCAACTCATCCCACAGCGCAGTCGGAACTCAAGCTCACCAAGGTCGCACATGCTTATCTCGATGGGCTAATGGAGCTGCGAGCTCATCTCGCCTCGCTCGACGGCGACGCCGAGGCGATTTCCAACCTTTGCTCCTCAACAGACCGCTTTATCGAGCTCGTTCAGCGCGATATCGAGCGTTACGAGAAAACTGTCGCAACCGCCGGATCCAGCCGAAAATTCAAATAGCTGACCCGATCTGCGTCCGCATATTAACGCCTTCATTTCATCTCGCCGCGAATGGGTAGTAGCAGTTTGCGCATGCTACAATCCAGCCCAATGGACCAACCGCTGCTTGCAAGCTTGTTCGAGACCGAAGAGCGAACACCCCAAACCGTTTCGGAACTGAATTCGGAGATCAGAACGGTTCTTGAATCGCGCTTTGCAAGCGTGTGGGTCGAAGGCGAGATAAGCGGCTTTATGGCCGCGTCGAGCGGACACTGGTATTTCAAACTCACCGACGGCGATTCATTTCTAAAGGCAGTCTGTTTTAAGGGACAGAATTACCGGATCCGCTTCAAGCCTTCGGACGGGCTGCAGGTCAGGGTTCGCGGGCGCATCACCACCTATGACGCCCGAGGTGAGTATCAATTGGTGGTCGAATCGCTGGAGCCCGTTGGCGAAGGCGCCTTGCTGGTCGCTTTCGAACAGATCAAAGCTCGCCTTGCAGCCGAAGGAATCTTCGATGAAGCGTTGAAAAGAAAACTGCCTGCGTTTCCGCGTCGGATCGGCATTATTACATCGCCGACCGGTGCTGCGATAAAAGACATTTTGACAGTTCTCAAGCGACGGGCCCGTTCGATAAATGTCGTCCTTATCCCGACGCTGGTGCAGGGCGAGAACGCCGGTGAACAGATCGCCCGGGCCATCGCCCTGGTAAACGAATTCTGCGGCGGCTGTTTGGAAGGCGAACGAATCGACGTGCTGATCGTAGGCCGCGGCGGCGGCTCGTCCGAAGACCTTTGGGCATTTAATCAAGAGAACGTTGCGCGGGCAATGCGGGCGTCTTTAATTCCCGTGATCTCCGCTGTCGGCCATGAGATCGATTTTACGATAGCGGACTTCGCTGCCGACCTTCGCGCGGCGACGCCGTCAGCCGCAGCAGAGATCGTGGCGCAGGCGGAGGCCGAGATACTCGAAAGGATCGACCGTCGTTTTGGGCGAATGAACGACCTGATGAACGTGCAGATGCTAAACGCCCGCCA
>JBJMGN010000361.1:0-6589 GCA_045807885.1 Pyrinomonadaceae bacterium
TGACGATAACCGGCCACCGACAACTGACAACCGAGCACCGAGTTGCTATGCTTTGTCTAGATGAAAAGCGAAGTTAAAGAGATATCGGCGACGCAACGGGAAATTCACATTGAGATAGACCCCGAGTCGCTGAAAACGGCCTACGGGTTGGTGAGCCAGAGATACGCTAAGAAAGTAAGCATCCCGGGTTTTCGAAAGGGATTTGCACCGTTGGACGTGGTTCGCCTTCGATATAAGGAAGAAATAAAAAGTGAAGTTTTGCAGCAGGTTGTTCCGCTCAAGGTGAGCGAGGCTATCCAGGAACTTGATCTGCGGCCTTTGGTCGAGCCTCAGCTTCATATTGAAAAAATCGACGAAATAAAGGTCAACGGAACTGAGTCCGTGAAGGTGCATGCGCACGTCGAGGTAATGCCGGAGATTCCGATGCCGGAATACAAGGGTGTTGAGATCACGCGTCGGGTAAAGCCGGTCGAGGATTCAGAGATCGACGACCTGATAAAACACAAGCTGGAGCAGGAAGCCGCGCTAATTCCCGTTGAAGGCCGCGTTTCGGAGATGGGCGATACCGTCATTGCGGACCTTGAAGGTACTTTCGACAACGACCCCAACGGCGAACCGATACGTGCCGATGATCTCGAGGTAAAACTTGGCGACGAAGTCATCGAAAAAGCATTTACCGAAAACCTTGTAGGTGTAAAGCAGGACGACGAAAAGGAGTTTACGGTTTCTTATCCGGCGGAATTTTCGTCAGAAGCTCTTGCCGGGAAAACTGTTCATTATAAAGCGAAGATCAAGTCGGTCGGGCGGATGGAAACTCCGGAGGCGAACGACGAATGGGCGAAGAGTCTGGACGAGGGATTCGCCTCGTTAAAAGATCTTCGGAAAAAGCTGCGAACAGATCTAGAAACGTACGCAAAGGCGGATGCCGATGCTCGCGTCAGAAACGAGGCCTTGGCAAAATTGATCGAGCAGAATGAATTCGAAGTTCCGAATGCGTTGATCGAAAACCAGGCAAGAAACCTGTTGAATAATTTTGCTCGCGATCTGCAGCAGCGCGGAGTCGACATGAACACGATCGAAAACAATTTTGTTCAGATGGCATACCAGCAGATGCGAAAGCAGGCGGAACGCGACGTTCGCGGCGCAATGCTGCTTGAAAAGATCGGAGACGCAGAAAAGATCGATATTCCGGAAGCGGAAGTCGAAGAAGAGATCGGCAAGATGGCCGAATATTATCGTACGACCGCTGAAGACATTCGCGAGTCGCTGGCAAAACAGGGCGGCAGCGCGACGGTTGAAAATAATCTCCGCACCCGTAAAACCATCGAAGCAATGATCGCCCAGGCGAAAGTTACGGACGGTCCGTGGACAGAGGAAAAGACGGACGATCAGGCGGTTGAAGAAGAAAAGCCGAAAAAGCCTTCGAAGAAAAAGGCCCCGGCAAAAAAGGCTAAAGGCGTTTGATGAATATTATGGTTGCAATTCGCGTTAAAAACTGTAGAATCTGCAATCGACTGGTTTCTCAACCATTTATCATCACCCGATTCATCCATTACTTAAAGTAGTTAATTCAGAGAGGCACTTATGGCTTTAGTTCCAATGGTGGTCGAGCAAACATCTCGCGGCGAACGAGCGTTCGACATCTATTCGCGTTTATTAAAAGACAGCATCATTTTTATCGGGACGCCGATCGACGACATGATCGCGAATCTTATCGTCGCTCAGCTTTTATTTTTAGAAGCTGAAGACCCCGAGCGAGATATCAATCTCTACATCAACAGTCCCGGCGGTTCGATAACTGCGGGAATGGCAATTTACGACACGATGCAGTTCATTAAAAATGATGTGACTACCATATGTGTCGGTCAATGCGCATCGATGGGAGCTCTCCTATTGTGTGCAGGTACGAAAGGAAAACGGTTTGCATTGCCGCACGCAAGGGTGTTGATCCACCAGCCTTCAGGCGGAGCCTCGGGGCAGGCGACGGACGTACGCATCATGGCCGAAGAGATCTTGCGAATGCGCGAGATGACGTCGCGAATCATCGCCAACCACAGCGGGCAATCGTTCGAACAGGTTGAGAAGGACGTTGAGCGCGACCGAATCTTATCGCCGCCGCAGGCAAAGGAATATGGATTGATCGACGAGGTAATTGAACACCGCGATAAGTAATCTATGGCAAATTTCCGCCGTCCCGAAGAACTCCTCTGTTGCTCGTTTTGCGGCAAGTCGCAGAATGATGTCAAGAAACTGATCGCCGGTCCCGGCGTTTATGTTTGCAATGAGTGCATTGACATCTGCAATGAGATCATCAACGACGACGAACGCGCGGAAACGTCCTCTACACGAACCACGCTGCCGAAACCCCAGGAGATAAGCGCATTTCTCGACGAGTATGTCATCGGCCAGGACGAATCGAAGAAACGTCTTTCGGTCGCTGTCTATCAACATTACAAGCGGCTTGAACTCGCAAAACGGCGCTCGGACGTCGAGGTTCAAAAGTCGAATATCCTTTTGATCGGGCCAACTGGCACCGGCAAAACACTTTTGGCTCAAACACTTGCGCGTGTGCTCAGCGTTCCGTTTTGCATCGTCGATGCGACAAGCCTTACTGAGGCGGGTTATGTCGGCGAAGATGTCGAGAATATCCTCGTTCGTCTATTGCAAGCCGCGGGTAACGACCTTGAAAAGGCGCAGCAGGGAATTATCTATATCGACGAGATCGATAAGATCTGCCGGAAGGATGACAATCCTTCGATCACCCGCGACGTCTCCGGCGAAGGTGTTCAGCAGGCTCTGCTTAAAATTCTCGAAGGCACGATCGCGAATATCCCGACCTCAGGCGGCCGCAAACACCCGCAGCAGGAATTCATGCAGCTGGACACTACGAACATTCTGTTCATCTGCGGCGGTGCATTTATCGGACTTGAAAAGGTCGTCGAAAAAAGATTTCGATCCAAATCGCTTGGTTTCCAGGCAGATGTCAAAACCAGCAAGCAGAGACAAGGGGAAGCGCTGGAAAAGCTCGAGCCCGAAGACCTGATCCACTACGGCCTGATCCCGGAATTCGTCGGACGCCTGCCGGTTGTCGGCTCACTCAAAGAACTCGATGAAACGGCTCTTACGAAGATCCTTACTGAGCCGAAAAACGCTCTCGTCAAACAGTATCAGCGTAAGTTTGAGTTTGATAATATTGGGCTCAAATTCACCGACGATGCGATACGTGCGATCGCTCAGCAGGCGCATAAACGGAAGGTGGGTGCCCGCGGTTTGATGATGATATTGGAAGAGATCCTTCTTGATTCAATGTACATTTTACCGTCCGAAAAGAAAGTGAAAGAGCTCGTAATCACCCGCGAAATGATCGAACGCAAAGCTCCCGTTCTGGAAGTAGTAAAACCTCGAATTGAAGAAGCGGCTTAAGAAGTGAGCAGTTAGCAGTCCAAAAACCAAATATGAAAGGCCCGGCGGAATTTTCGTCGGGCCTTTTTTGACGAATCTGCAAAAGCTGTTAGGGAGCCGGCGAAGGGCTCGCATTACTGTTGGTATTCCGATTTGTATTTCTGTTCGAGTTCGAATTGGAGTTCGAATTCGAGTTGGAATTCGAGTTGGAATTCCTATTTGAATTTGAGTTCGAATTTGAATTCATATTCATGTTCGAGTTCATATTCATATTCGAATTCGAATCCATGGTCGAATTCATATTCATATTCGTGCTCGTGTTCCGGTTCGAATTCCTGTTGCCCGCGCCGCAGTTGATTGTGCCGGTCAAAATTGTCGTTCCACCGTTGCGGATCGAGATAACCGAATTTTCACCGATGGCAGCGGTTGGTGAATCCAGCCGCAGTTGTCCGTTTCGCGAGCGGCCCATCTTAATGGTGCCGACCTTTGTTTCGCCCACGTAAACATCCAAATTTGTGTTCGCAGCGACGTTGACTGATTTAAGATCGACCATCAGACGATTGTTGCCATTCTCGCGATAGCGCATTGTACCTGTCGGCGTTACTGCCGAGATAGCATCGCCGGTAAGCTGGGCGGACATTGGCCCGTTCTCGCTACACTGTGGCAGTGGGTCCGCCGCTAGCGTGGTATTGAAAGAAATCCCTGCCAGGACGAGCAATAGGCAGAGACAGAGGGCCGTTGCTCCCAGCCCTATTCGAAATTTATCACTTTTCATTTGATCACCCCTTGTTAAATACGTCCATAATTTCGCGCCTGGGGACGGGTGTGAGGCCTAGCTTCCATTCAAACAGAGGGGCTCGCCACATCTGTCTGTCTGCGTACAAATGCGCGAAATGTTCAATACTTTTTGATTTTTACCTTGCGAACGCGAAGTCTACCCGCTTTACGTACGAAAAACGAACAATTTCGCAGCTTCAATGTCGTTAAAGAGACAGTATTAAAAAATAAAAAAGCCGAATATTGGGCATTATGGCCGTGTTTTGGCATTTCACGCCCGTAAAACCGGATTGGAACGCCAAATGCAATACATCGGCGGCAGTCTTAGATTTGATCCATTCATGTGGAGGTTAACCCTATGGCATTAATATATTGCCCCGAGTGCGGGCAGGAAGTTTCGAATAGTGCGGTGGCTTGCCCGAGTTGCGGACGTCCGCTGCATTCCGTGCCGGTCGTTAAAGAGGTCGTGCCCGTGCGCGAAGAGCGGGAGATCCCGAAGTGGGTAATTATTCCCGTCGCGATCGTACTGGGGCTGGTCCTTGTTCTCGCTTTTGTCTTGCTTTATCGAAGCGGCGAGGACGACGCGAATGTTAACTTAAAGGTCAATGCTGCGCGGCCTGCGACATCGCGTGAAGTTGGGCGAACCGATACCGTCGTCGAATCGGCGCCAAGTTCGGTGACAACAGTTCCGGGAAGTTCGACGAGCGTGAACCCGCCTGCTACCAGCGTCTACCCGCCTTCGACAACAACCGTACCCGGCTCTGGAACCCAAGTCGCGCCGCCGACCAAGGGTTCCGTGACCGTCGATGCGAAAATCGCCAACCGTAACGGAACCGCGCCGGTTCGTAATGCAAGATTTTATTTGCTCGACAAGGATGTCGAAGCAATTCTTTCCGAGGCGAACGTTGAACCGATCGAAGGCCAAACCATGATGAGCAGCCTCGGACTTGCGGCAGCTTTTCCGGGCAGATATGGCGATTTTCAGAAACGGGCGATGGCGGCGATCCGCGCTCATGTGAAACATTCGGCAACGTCGAATGGATCAGGCAAGGCGGAGTTTTCAGACGTCGACCCTGATTTGTATTATCTGTTTGCAGTGACGAATACTCCGCAGGGATTCGCCATTTGGAGCTCTTCGGTCACGATCGCTCCGGGTGCGAATGTCCTCAATCTTTCACCGCAGCCGGTCACCGATGTGAGTTCCTTTTCGGATTGACTTTAAGGTCAAAGGGTTCGATGGGCCAGCATTCGTTGCTGGCCTTTTTCTTTTTATTTTCACCTGTAACAAATAACAGTTATGCCTAAGTCATTCGGCTTCTAAACTCAATCCAGGGACGATACCGCTAAAATTACGCCTGCCGGGATCATCCAAAAATATTTCACTGTTTATGCATTATGTCCGCATTTCATGGCTGAAATCTCTGCCAGTTGTCCTGGTTTTGTTCGCAATTCACGCCTATTCCCAAAGTAACTCAGCAGTCTCCGAGTTCGACCCCGAATTCGGCCTCTATTTGGACATCAGTCGAAACTTTCGCCTGGTGTTTTATACAGGGTCAGAAAAAACCGAACAAACCGGCAGCTATAAAGGGAAGATCGGCGGTGGTGCAAGTTTTCGAATGCGACCGGTGTTCACACTTATTGATGACGATCCGGATTCGGATAAGCGTCATCGATTGGTGATCGGTACTTTTTACGAATTTTCGCGTTCAACCGAATCGGCCGGTACGACGACAGAGAATAGGGTAATCGTCGAAGCGACGCCGCGACTTCATTTTGGACACAAGATCTTGCTGACCGACCGAAATCGCACGGAATTCCGATGGCTCGGACGGGAATTCCGATTTCGCTATCGAAACCGCTTGCGGCTGGAGAGGCGTTTCCGCATCGGAAAATTCCGAGCGAATCCTTACGGCCAGGCCGAGGTTTACCGCGACTTTCATTTTGACAGATGGAGCATTATGAAATTTGGCGTTGGCGCCGAGGTTCCGGTCCGTCGCTGGTCCTCATTCGACATTTTTTACGAGCGCCAACACTGCGTCGTTTGCGAGTCCCCTCATGCGAATATTTTGGGCCTGACATTCAACCTGTTCCTCAAATTAAAGCAAAAATAACCGAATCCGGACCAATTCTTCCATTCCCCGTTTTCCTGTCATTTTTGACAGTGGCAGGAAGCGTGCAATTTTCGAACAATAGTGCAAAGTCCTGCTTCACAATTTATTCGGCGTCAGAGGTTCTTGAAATGGAAGAAATGTTCGCACGCTTCATGGAAAACCTCGGTGCAAGAGTCACCGGGCCGATGCATTTTCGCCTTTTGATGCAGCCTTTGATGGCATCGATCTTTGCGATCATCGCAGGCGTAAGGGACGCTCAGGTAAGGAATCCGCCATATCTTTGGTCCGTGTTGACTGAT